>NZ_JAHREU010000039.1:0-65088 GCF_020883145.1 Microcoleus sp. CAWBG27 | reverse complement strand
CCAGGTTCGTAGTGAGGACTTCAGTCCTTTCCAGGTTATTCGTTTCCAGGTTCGTAGTGAGGACTTCAGTCCTTTCCAGGTTATTCGTTTCCAGGTTCGTAGTGAGGACTTCAGTCCTTTCCAGGTTATTCGTTTCCAGGTTCGTAGTGAGGACTTCAGTCCTTTCCAGGTTCTTCGTTTCCAGGTTCGTAGTGAGGACTTCAGTCCTTTCCAGGTTATTCGTTTCCAGGTTCGTAGTGAGGACTTCAGTCCTTTCCAGGTTCTTCGTGAGAACTTCAGTCCTCATAATTTTAAAGAATAAAAACCGAGGACTAAAGTCCTGACTACAAACAATCGAACATGATATGATTTTGAGCTTGAGGAATCGGTGTTAACAGCAAATTTTCATTTATGCAGTTTAGCGACTTAGTAGAAAAACTGAATTTAGCCAACAGCCACAGCCTAAAAGCCTCCAGCGCTGCCGATCGAGAAATTACAGGCACCGCCCCAGTCGATGAAGCCACCGAGGGTACGATCAGTTACATAGAAGGAGCTAAATTTGCCGCTCATGCAGCCACTACAAACGCTTCAGCCTTAATTTTACCCTTAGATGAAGGCTTGCAAGCTCAATGCAGCGATCGCAACATTGCTTGGATTGCCGCAGCCGATCCCCGATTGCTATTTGCTCAAACCATCGGCATTTTTTACCAACCATTTCGCCCAGCATCCGAAATACATCCCTCCGCTACAATTCACCCCGAAGCCGAAATCGGTGAAAATGTCAGTATCGGCCCCCACACAGTTATTCAAGCAAAAGTCAAAATCGGCAATAACGTTTGCATTCATCCAAATGTCGTTATTTACCCAGATGCGGTAATTGGCGAAAATACAGTTTTACACGCTAACTGTGTGATTCACGAACGCGCTCGCATCGGGGCGAATTGCGTCATTCACAGCGGTGCGGCGATCGGGAGCGAAGGTTTTGGGTTTGTGCCGACAGCCTCGGGATGGGTGAAAATGGAGCAGTCTGGCTGCACGGTATTGGAAGAGGGCGTTGAGGTGGGCTGCAACAGCACGATCGACAGGCCCGCCGTCGGAGAAACCCGCATCGGCCAGAATACGAAAATCGACAATTTAGTACACGTAGGTCACGGCTGTCAAATCGGGAAAAATTGCGCTTTTGCCGCCCACGTCGGCTTAGCGGGCGGCGTACAAATTGGCAATAATGTAATTTTGGCAGGTCAAGTAGGAATAGCCAACCAAGCTAAAATTGGAGATGGCGCGATCGCCACAGCCAAAGCCGGAATTCACAGCGACGTACCCGCAGGTGCGATCGTGACTGGGGTTCCAGCAATTCCCCACAAACTATTTCTCAAAGCCGCTGCTGTGTACAACCGCTTACCCGAAATGTACCAGTCTTTGAGACAAATTCAGCGCCGGATCGATCGCCTTTGAAGCAACTAAGGAACTCCGGTAACGAATACAGGATTTGATATTATATCATTTGCAGTCAATTCCTCAGCATAAAAACAGTTTGTAGTGAGGACTTTAGTCCGCAGTTTGTAGTGAGGACTTTAGTCCGCAGTTTGTAGTGAGGACTTTAGTCCGCAGTTTGTAGTGAGGACTTTAGTCCGCAGTTTGTAGTGAGGACTTTAGTCCGCATCCATAATTACGACTAGAGTCTTGAGTACGAACCAATTTTATTGTGTGGTTTTAGCGAACATAATTTTAGTAGTAAATATCCGATCGCCAAACCAAACATATTCGGCACAAACCTGATTTAACAGCGTAAGTCCTATTCCCATAAATCGCTACAGACTCTTCTATTGTGAGATAATCGCTTAAATGTGGAACAGCCTGAATAACCTGCGACTGGTGTCGCCATCAATACCCGCAATTATCAAAGTAATTGTTTTTTTCTCAACTTGGGCTTGTTTGTGGCTACCTATAGCAATTATAGTGGCGATCGCCCTCAAATGGCATCCGCCCCAACCTTTAGGCAACAAAAAACTGCCTTTACTCGCTTCCCTTTACTTAATTGTACCCTTAATTTTGTGGGCGACAACTTGGATCGAAGGCGCATCTTTGGCTGACTGGGGTTGGGATTGGCAACCCGCAACTTTCATATCCTCGCTGGTGGGATTAACATTAGCAGTAGTCAGCTTAGCAGTTTTGTTCGGCGTGCAATTAACCGCTGGTTGGCTGGAACTACAAAACACCAAAGTTCAAACCGAAACAGGCGAAACAATCATTAATTTTCCGGCTTCAATTCTGAAGCCTTCAACTCTGGTGACTCTGTTATTAGCCCTGTGGATTAGCGCGACAGAAGAGTTAATTTTTCGCGGCTGTTTGCAAAATCTACTCCAGCAAGATTACTCAATATTAACCGCAGGTGCGATCGCCAGCTTAATTTTTGCGATCGCCCACCTAATTTGGGCGCCAAAAGAAACTATACCACAACTACCTGGATTGTGGCTGATGGGTCTGGTTTTAATTTTAGCCCGCATCGCCGACAATGGTAGCTTAGGATTGGCGATCGGACTCCACGCGGGTTGGATTTGGGGTATAACTACCGTAGATACAGAAGGACTAATTAATCTAACCAACAAAGTACCGGAATGGATTACAGGAATAGCAGCAAAACCCCTCGCAGGTGCGGTTGGAATCATGTTATTGCTAGCAACATCAGCCATACTTTTGTTAATTTAAATAAGACTTATTGCTAGAGGTATGTTGTTGGGCTTTAGCCCTCAGACTAGAGGTATGTTGTTGGGCTTTAGCCCTCAGACTAGAGGTATGTTGTTGGGCTTTAGCCCCCAGACGTAGGGTGCGTCGCCACCAATAATTATCGCCTGGAACCAGACAGCTATTGAGCGACGCACCCTACAATTTATAACTAAACTATTGTTCAATTACGCTGCATCGCGGACAGGAACAGGTTCAGGTTTTTTTTGGGTGAAATGTGCGGGGAGTACAGATTGTCTGACACATCTCGATATCGATCGCAAATATACCACTTCTGCTTGAATAGAATCCAGCGTAGAAAGACTGTCAACTAACTGCTCAAATTCATCAGCAGTAACTCCCGCACCCTTCAAGACTTCTTCGTTGAGCCGCCCGTACATTCCTTGCAGCAGGAGTTCGATAATCTCCGTGTAGTCAGCAATTTCTGTTCCGTAACCTTGCAATTTCTTGGGATTGACACCCCACTGCAAAATCTTTAACAACTCTTGGGGTGAGCTCCATGCAAAAGACGAAGCAATCACTTCTTTTTCTGCTGCGACTAGAGCGTGCTTGATTTCCACTTCCGGTAAATCTGGAGTGTTGATTAAGTTTTCCAGGTTCGACACTTGTCCATCTAACACGCGCAAAGAAAAAGGAGCTAATTCTACAGTTACCATGTCGCCAGCATCATCAATCATTCTAAAAGGATCTTCCAGAACATTAATTAGCAGATGGATGTCTGTAGGCTTGCTCCAGTCAAACTGTCCGAGGAAAAACGGTTCTTCGTATCCCGGTAAAAGTCCTTGAAAATAAATTGGCAGATTTTTGCCTGATTCAAGAATTTTATAAAGAGCGACTTCCAAGGTTTCTGTCGGCCACCCGAGATTGCTGACGGCGACCAATTTCAGTTTTCCGGGAACGGACACTACCAGAGCGTTCAGCAATAAATGTACGGCTTCGACAAGATTTTGAGCAGTGACGTAGCGGTGGGGAGCGTGAACGTTGACAGTTTTACTTTGCTCTACTTTTTTGGACATTTGCTCGCAGAACAAGCTATTTTCCAACATATGAGTAAAGCGAACCATCCCGTAAGTGACGTTTCCCGCTTGAGCTGCTTTGGCAAATTGCCATTCGGCAAACTTTTTGGAGGCTGCGTAAACTTCGGTTGTAAAGTATCGAGATGTTTTGCCTGTTGAAGAGAATACGCAGTCTGCTACACCGTATTCTTCGCATAGCTGGATGACGTGTTTGCATCCTAACAGGCTGGTTGTAACTGTTTCTCTGATTTTGATTTCAGCTAGTCCGGGTTGGCGTTGGGCTGCTAGGTGAAAAACAATCTGTGGTTTTTCTACCTCAAATATATGTTTCAGTGCCTCCAAGTTGCGAATGTCAACCGCATAGAAAGTTACTGCACCTTCTTTGTTAAAATGCGGGAGAGTTTCTTCAGGGTTTTGACATCGGGCTTTGTCTGCGGAAATGATTTTGGTTGCGCCTAATTCGAGGAGTTTTTCGATTAAGAAAGCGCCGACGCATCCTTCTCCCCCGGTTACGAGAATGGTTTTTCCTTTGATTTTGCTGTTGACTGCGGATGCGTGCAGGTGAATTGTACGATCGCGCACGTCGGTAAAAGGATCGCTTTCTAGTTGTCCGTCGGCTTGATAGGCGGTGATTAGCTGTGCGGTGAGAGTTTGTAGGGCTGCTAGGATTTCAGGATCTTGGGGTTCCGGGGAACCTGGGGGAACTAACCGTTGGATGCGATCGATTATTTCGGCTTTGCTAGCACCTTCAAACACTTCTGAGGGGTTAATTACACTTTTCACTGTTGGCTCCTTGAGATTCTAGAAATACGGTTGCTGATAAGCGAGTTGTTAAACTGATTTTCGAGGGACAGAATCTTTTAAAGTCTGCTTGATTTTAAGATTTTTTAGACTGAAAGCGACTTGATGGGAAAGACACCCTATGGTAAAGACACCCTATCGGCTCTCATACTAATTACTTGTCTTCAGCCTACTTGTAGTTTTATTAAGCATTTTTTTACCGATTTATTTTGGCGATCGACCAAGTTGGAACACGATCTATCAAACATTTGTCTCTACAACTATAAACTTAAGTTGCTGGCTGTTGGCAATACTCAAAACATATCTTTACTATTTCTTTGCAATCACCTACGAGTTTTGACGCAATTTTAAAGTTCATATAAAGTAGCGCAAGCGTTAAAACTCTTAACATTATATTTGACAGCGATTCCACAGCCTTTTACTACTCAAGCTATCTGTATGGCAGGTTACCAAATATAGCTAATGTTTCAGTAAATTAGGACTTACGCATTGACAAAATAACCAAATAGTGCATTGATAAAGAGGGAACATCTACGTGCCAGGTATCGGACAATCAGAAAAATAACTAAAACCTCGACAGCGCGATGCAATAAGGAGCTATACACCTTATTTTTACTCTCAGAACTCAAGTTTGGGGGGTGCAGTAGGCACTTCAGAGATATTGGGAGACGTTTCCGATGATAGTATTAATCGCTTTTTGGTGAGAGAGATATGAACCGTCAGATTTATTTTCGATAATAGAAAAGTTTATCAACTTAGAAGGAGGTATATTAAGTGTTGACGATACAGTCATATAAAAGCTGTATAGTGAACCAAAACATACAGAATTAATTAGCTATTTTTGGTCAGGTAAATACCATAAGCCGATCAGAGGATTAAACTCGATCGCGCTATATTATAGTGACATCTATGGTAATTCAGTGCCAATCAATTACAGAATTTACGATAAAAGAGAGGGAAAAACCAAAAACGATTATTTTAGATAAATGGTGAGGGAAATCACAGAATGGGGAGTACAACCAAGAATAGTAACGGGAGATATAGCCTTTCTCAAAAAGATGAGGTATAACTGACAGCTTATATAACCGCTTAAACCAAGAGGGCTGAAGCCCAACAACGTCCGCGAATCTTTGTGAGAACCGCTATAGTTGGTATTCAGGAGTAGAAAACTTAAAGTTTCTAAGAAACCAGAAACTGTTTTTTTCGGGATTAAAAAAAACAGAACCGTCTCTAATGAGCCGCACAAGTATTGCCAGGTAAGTAATTTAGAGATAGCAGATGAAGGATTAATAACTCATTTGAAAGAATTTGGATTTATAAAATTGTTTAGGAAAGACTTTAAAAAAGAAGACTCTAGACATTATATTTTATATCTGCCAGAACTGTCCAAGCTGCAAGAAACAAGTCGAAGTGAATTTATCACAATTCACGATATACATTGGGGCATTGAAACTTTTCATAGAGGACTCAAACAAGTATGTGGAATTTGTCGGTTCATGGTGAGAGACACCTCTGCGATCAAAACTCACATATAGCGGTTATCAGAAAGATGAGGTATGTTGTTGGGATGCGAGCCCTATACGTCTAAGCGGTTATACCAGCTCTCAGACGTACCTCATCTTTTTGAGAAAGGCTATATTTTGCTCACTTCACGCATTTATCAAATTGGAGTTGATGCGCTCTAAAAAGATAATTAGCAATTGGTATGAAGTCCAAAGGAATCTGTTCACTTTAGTTGTCCGTGAGCATATTTTGGCGAACCTTAGCAGTGATGGCATTATCTAGAATACATAGGGCTTGCTCAATAAGCCTAAAACCCTTAGCTCAAAAGACTTTGACTCGCGATCGGCGCTGAAAATGTGTAATACCATTTTTTTAAAGTTATGCTAGAGTTACCTTCCAAGTAAAGGAGAACATTAAAATGTCTGGGCGTCCTCATATAAAGATTACCGAATCTATAGAAGTATTGCTAGAGATTCGGAAAAAACAAAAAAGAATTTTAGCATATAATAAAGTTCAAATGCTTTATTTATTTCAGTCAAGACAAGTAGAAACAGTCCGAGAAGTATCGTCATTTTTGGGTAAAAGTGAAACCACAATTCATCGCTGGCTCTTTCAATATAAAGAGGGTGGCATAGAAAACTTGTTAAAAAATCGGCAGATTTTTGGTAGACCAAAAAAAAAATCGGTTGAAGTAGCTGCTGCATTACAACAAGAATTGAGAGACCCCGAAGGATTTTCCAGTTAGTTATAAAGAATTTCATCTCTGGCTATGGTTTATCAAAGAGATACCTAGTAGTTATCAAGCTGTATACTCCTTGGTTAAAGGGGAGTTGAAAAGTAAATTAAAAATCCCAAGGCCCCGGAGTAGTGAACAAAATTTAACTGCAATCAATGAATTCAAGAATAGCCTGTCTCAAAAAATCAAAGCCTTGCTGAATAAAGCTCCTGACCAAGTAAAGAAATACAAAAGATTTCTGTTTTGGTGTAGTGACGAAACTCGATTAGGACTACATACAATTCAGAGACGAAGAATAACACTACGGGGTGTAAAACCCGTAGGAAAACATCAATGGAAAAGAGAATGTTTCTGGCTTTACGGAGCAGTATCCCCATCTACTGGACGAAGTTTTTTTTGGGAGTTTTCCCATTTAGATAAAGTTTGTTTTCAAGCATATTTGGAACAATTGTCGCTTGAATATCCCGATGAATTGCATATAGCCTTTCTCAAAAAGATGAGGTATGGCTGACAGCTTACATAACCGCTGAAATCAAGAGGGCCCAAGCCCAACAACGTCCGCGAATCTTTGTGAAAACCGCTATATCATTCAAGTCGATAATGCTCCGGGTCATCTTTTAAGCACATTTGAATTGCCAGACAATATTATTTTACTATTTCAGCCTCCTCATTGTTCTGAAGTAAATCCAACAGAAAGAGTGTGGGAATACATCAAAGAATTTTAAGCGAAAGTTAGTTTTTAGTGATCTTGACAAACTCCGCGTAAAAGTTCAGGAAATCTTAGCATCTTTAACGAATCATGTCATTGGTTTTCTCACAGGATGGTCTTTGATTTTACATTATTTATCTCTAGTACATCTTTAAAAAAAAATCGTATTACGCGACAAAAAAGCAGGATATCTAAGCACTTGAATCACATCTGAAAGCTTATCGGGAAGGTTTTATTAAACATATTGACACTTATTACAGCGACCCTGTAGAGCCGGAACCGCAGGTTAGTGAAGCTGTTTTAAGGGAGGGATATGTCATTATTTAATGTCCACTAAAACAGGCGCTCTGGGTTCGTAGTGAGGACTTCAGTCCGCATAAATTCAGAGGACTGAAGTCCTCACTACGAACCTATGCTGATTAACTTAAATAAGGTAGGTTTACTACTTCTCCGGCAATTTCTCCTAGCTGCACTTTCAGTCCTTCGCCTCCGGCTTTGGTGCGGATGTAAGCAAGTCCAAAATAGCCGGATTCGGTTTTGACAAAACTGGTGAGTTTGCCGACTTTTTCTTCTCCAATTGTGATGAGAGTTCCGGGTTCAACGGGGCCGCTCAATTGCACGCCCCAAAGTTCTTGTTTGACTCCTTGGTAGGTGTTCAACCGGGCAATTGTTTCTTGGCCGATGTAGCAGCCTTTGTCATAGGTAATTGTGTGTAAAAGGCGCGCTTCTAGGGGGTTGTAATCGTCTGTGAGTTCAAAATCGGGTGCGGGGCGTCCTTGTTCGATTCTCAGTTGTTCCCAAATTCGATCGCCCATTGGTACGGCCCCAGCTTTAACTAACTCAGTCCACAAGCGGGCTGCGTCGCTGGCTGGCGCAATTAACGTGTATCCAGGAGTTGCTAAACCGCTACCAACAGCAACTCGAACCTCCCCTTCATCCGCCGAAAGAGGGGGGGTTTTTATCGATTTGTGAGTAGCGTAGGATTGATTGTCTAGTTCGGTAACTCCGAGTTTTTCTAGTAGTTGAGTGCTTTCGGGGCCGAGGAGACTGAAAGCAACGGTTGTATCGGTTATATCTGTTAATTCTACGCGATCCATTGGGAAAATATAGCGATCGAGCAATTCGAGCAATTGGTGGCGGCGGTTAGCTGAAACTAGCAATATTACGGCATCTTCTGTAGCATAGGCTGTCGCGAGGTCGATCGTCCGTGCGGTGGATGTGACGAACACGGTGTCGCAACCTTGACCGGGTTTGAGTATGTTAAAGTTATTGGTACTTTGATTGTGCAAGAACCGCAGGCGATCGCTATCGGAGATTTGAATGCGTCCCCAGTGAGTGCGATCGCACAAAGCCACACCTTTTTTAGTTGCTGCGATGGCGGCAGCGTCGTTACCAAAACTGATAGGGACTGTTTCTGTGGTTGCTAACTCTGCAAAAGTAGCGCCTGCTGCGGCTTGAATGTCGTGCAATTCTTGAATTAGCATAGGATTTGAGATTTGAGATTTAAGCTTTCAGCGTGTATTGAATTATTAATGCTTGGTTTTGAGTTTGCGATCGTACTCCGAGGCCGAGAAACCGGGTTTTTTACATAATCTTCTGCTGTAACGCGTTTTGTCATGAAAAAACCCGGTTTCTGACTACCCATGACAACTGTCAACTTACAACTAAGAGGGCTCTCCCGGGGGCACTGCCCCTACAACTGTCAACTGTCAACTGTCAACTGACTCAAATTAGCAAAAACTTCTTGTATTAATTGACTCGCTTTGGCATCAAGACGATTCCAGTCTACATCGCCAGTGTCCTCGTCTATTAAAAAAGTGTCAATTACAACTTCTTGGCTTTGCATTGGAGTGTGGGCTGGCTGGTAGTTGACAAAGCAGACTCGATAGCAAAGTTCCCAAATATCGACGGATCTGCGATCGCCTTGATGCTCTAAAATTAGTTGATAGCCGGGAATCGGAACCTGCACTTCTTGATAAGTTCCTGTCCAGACTGACTCCTCTAGTTGTTTGCGGATGTTGTCTAGCACTCGGATCATCGCCGGCTGCATGAGAAGTTCAGCTTGTTTCCAGGCGATCGGGCTAGTTATTTTAGGCTTCATATATCTGACGATGTTAAAAAGGAAAATCAATCAATAGATTAATTTTCCAGCATTGAGTGCCTACTTGTGGGACATCCGCCACAAAATGTTAAGTTTGGTCGATCGCACATCTTGCACCATTCCCAATAAGTTTTTTTAACAACAGGCTGTCCGGCCTGTTCCACAACAGATTTAATTTCTTGTGGAATAGGCATCTTGCCTGTTCCTAAGGAAAGGCCCAGAGCCAATGGTTTAAAAATTCAAGGCTTTGGTAATAGCTTTTCAATTGGATATGGGCGATGTAGGATTTGAACCTACGGCATCCTGCGTGTAAAGCAGGCGCTCTACCACTGAGCTAATCGCCCAATTGCGCTTACAGGGACTTATCATATCACAGTATCCCAGAAAGATCAACTAAAAAAATCATAAACTTTTAATGCCCTCTGGCCGCACGCACGATCGAATCACCCTATGGTGTTTGCCCCTAGTGGCAGGCGTCACCTTTGGCCACACTCAAAACAGCAACCTGACTTTGCTCGTTTCCGGCAGCTTCCTAGTCGGCGGACTGATGTTTGGCCCGGATTTAGATATTTACTCCTGTCAGTACCAGCGCTGGGGATGGTTCAAATTTATTTGGCTTCCCTACCAAAAAAGCCTGCGCCACCGATCTTTTTTGTCCCACGGGCCTCTGATCGGCACGGCTTTGCGAATCTTGTACCTCGCTACCTGGATCGCCGTTATAGGAGTCTTGGGATTGACGATCGCCGAAAAAATTGGCAACTTAGCCGGAAATTGGCAGGAAGCGGTTTTGGGTTACGGTCGATCGCTCTTGGAACACTATATCGAATTTATAGCCATCTACGTCGGTCTGGAATTGGGCGCGATGAGCCACTATCTCAGCGATTGGGGCGGTTCGGCTTACAAACAGTTCAAAAAGAAAGGATTGAGCGGGTTACACCCTCCTAAGACTATTAAGAGGCGCAAAAGCAAATCTCCCCGCCGCACGTCTAGCAAATCTAAGAGGTGAACAAGTAAATCCACCTAATAAAATGTAAAATATCGCTCGCGATCGAGCTGGCTGTCTATGTATTCCTTCTTCCTTCTTCCTTCTTCCCTCTTCCTTCTTCCTTCTTCCCTCTTCCCTCTTCCTTCTTCCTTCTTCCTTCTTCCTTCTTCCTTAGGAGTGACATCCGTGACATCCGTTACATCCGTTACAGAATCCGTTGCCGAACTTCCTTCTTCCTTCTACTTAAGGTAAATTCTCATGTCTAATTCCCACAGTCGATCGCTCGTAGCACTCGAAAACCTGATAGAAGTTGTAGCATCATTGCGATCGCCCGACGGCGGATGTCCTTGGGATTTAGCCCAAACTCCCGAAACTCTGATTCCGCATATCATCGAAGAAGCCTATGAAACCGCCGACGCGATTCGTAAAGGAGACAAAAGTGCGATCGTTGAAGAATTGGGCGACTTATTATTACAGGTAATTTTGCAAGCTCAAATTGCCAGCGAATCCGAACAATTTACCTTCGCCGAAGTCGCTGCGGGAATCACGGAAAAACTGATTCGGCGCCATCCCCACGTCTTCGGAGATGTAGAAATTAACAGTGTCGATGAAGTTAACGAAAACTGGGAAAAAATCAAAGCAGCAGAAAAGGGCATAACTGCGGAAAAGCCACCAACTTTAGCCTCAAAAATGAGCCGTTATGCTAGCACTTTGCCGCCAATTACTGCCGCTGCAAAAATCTCTCAAAAAGCTGCGGAGGTGAGTTTTGATTGGGACAGTGTAGACGGCGTTTGGGATAAGTTTCACGAGGAAATGGCGGAATTTGAACACGCTCTCAAACACGAGGATAAGGCCGCCCAGCAGTCGGAATTGGGAGATATTATGTTTGTGTTGGTTCAATTGGCTCGCTGGTACGACTTAGATCCGTCGGCTGCTTTGCAGGGAACGAACGATCGCTTCGTGCAGCGGTTTGCTAAAGTTGAGGCTGCGTGCGATCGACCTTTGTCGGATTATCCGCCCGAAGAGTTAGACACTTTGTGGCAAAAAGCTAAGGCTTTACTGGCCAAGCAAAAGAGCGATGATTAACATCAAATCCGTTAGTATCAGAACGATCGCTCTCTCTCTTTTCTCCTCCTCTGCGCCCTCTGCGCTCTCTGCGGTTAAAAACTCCAAATCTAACTAATTTGGTTTAATAAGTTCAGATATCAACTACTCATAGAGCTTCGCATCGTTATACGGCGGATGTTCGCAGGCGATATAGAGAGCGTTTGTCGGTTCGAGGGGTTGATTTGTCACAGGATCGAGCGGCTTTAGGACAAAGCATAACAGAGAGAGCGATCGCCAATCCAAACTTTCTAGCTTTCCGTTCTATGAAACCTACTCAAATCTACTCATAGCAGATTTGATGTTCACTTCCTGCTTCCACCAAGGGAGTCGGCTCGCAACTTGTCCACAGGCTTAACTTCAGACCGAACTGGCCTTACCAGAGAATGAATAATGAGCCAAGTTAATCGCGGCATTTAAGTCACGATTAATAATTGCACTACAATTTTGACAATAAAAAACTCGTTCTTTCAGCGGCATTGACTGAATATTACCACAATTTGAACAAGTTTTTGATGACGGATACCAACGGTCAACCAATTCAACTATCGTACCGTACATGGCCGACTTATATTCCAGCTCGCGCCGAAATTCAAAGAAACCGCAATCTGAGATAGCAGCCGCTAATTTATGGTTGGCTATCATCCCACTTACGTTCAAATCTTCGATGCGAATGTGGGCATATTTTTTGCTAATTTCTGTCGTGGTTTTCTGCAAGAAGTCTCGACGTTGATTAGCAGTCTTCCCATGAATTTTGGCGATTCTACGATAATGTTTCTGGGCGTTATTGGATGCTTTTAGACCCAACTTTCTCTGGCCCAATTGCTTGTTGCGATTTCTCCACTGTGTTTTACTCAGCTTGGTTTTCGCTTTGGTGAGCGGACGGGGAGATTCGTAATAATTGCCATCGGAAAGAGTAGCAAAAGTTGACACACCCAAGTCAATACCTACCGTTTCAACAACGGGGTGAAACAAAGGTGGAATCTTTTGGGCTTTGATAGCGAAGGAAACATACCATTTATCGGCGGTTCTGGAGACGGTAAATGTCTGCGCCATACAAGGAAACGGGATAGCTTCTTTCAGTCTAAAAGTTCCTAAGGTGGGAATTTTAATTGACTTTTGCGGTTTGAGCAAAATTGCATGATTCCAGTCAGCAGTATCCACCGTAAAAGAGTCGCCATCTTTTTTCCTTTTGAACCTGGGGAATTTTCCTAATCCTTTAAAACATCGGGATAGTGCTTCACCGAAATGCCGGAATGTGGTTTTATAAACTCTGGAAGACAGAGTGGTAGTCCACTGATATTCGGGTAATTTCTTGACATGGTTGGTAAAAACTCGTTCAATTGCCGCCACTTTTTTACTACTAGCGCCTTGGAACTCTTTAACTCCTTGGTAAAGAGATAGGGCGTAGTTATAGCAAAATCTAGCATAACCAGAATGTCTTGCCATCAAGGTACGTTCTTTATGATTAAGTTTTAGTTCTCGCTTGATGGCGTACATAGCTGATTAAAATTTGTGAACGATTTCTTTAAGTTCGGCTGCTTCCGAAGGGGTTCACTTGCTCATTTAACCATCAAGTGCACACTTAATGGGCAAATTTAGTAAGATTTAGGTATATTTTTGTGAACTGTTCTTACCCCATCAAATCCAAACCTGCCCCACCCTTCCCCAACTCTCGCAACTCAAAACATCGATTCAGTACGACAGTCGGAAATTCAACAAACAATATCTCCGAAAAACTCTTGACTTTTTAATTGAAATGTGCATAGAAAGACAAGACATTTTAGAAATCTGGGAAAGTTCAAACTGCATTGCTTCATAGGAGAAATCAGGCAGATTTCCTAAATTTAAGAACCGCATCCGACGGTGAGAACGCTGTTAATTGCTCAACCCATTGCCTTCAATTCAGTCAACTGTCAACTGTCAACTGTCAACTGTCAACTGTCAACTGTCAATTGAAGCGAAACATTTGCGAGCAATTGCGAGATGAAATCACCCCAAAATCACCCGCGAATGCTCCGCCACATCCACAAAAGCGATCGCCTCTTCAATTAAGACATTGCTTGAGCGATATAATCAAAATAAGGAGCAGCTTCCCTAGCATCATCCTGATTGAGCAAAGCCAAAGAAGCTTCCTTCAAACAGCGAATAGCTTCAACCATGCCAGGAACAGGAACGCCCAGAGAATTGTACATTTCCCGAACGCCAATCAAACCGATACTTTCGATCGGTTCCTTGTCACCGGCCAAGATACCGTAGGTAATCAGGCGCAAATACCAGCCGTAATCGCGCAGGCACAAAGCCCGTTCGCGCTGGCCGTAAGCATTGCCCCCTGGGGAGATAAAATCAGGGCGTTTTTTCCAAAGTTTTTTGCTAGCTTCTTCAACAATTTTTTTCTCACTGTCAGACAGCGCAGTAGCAATACGCACCCGCTGTTCTCCCGTCTTAAAAAAATCATTGATGCTTTGGAGTTCGCCGGTACTGGGATAACGAAGTTCGTCATCGGCTTGGAGAATAAATTGGCTAACTACGCTCATTGTTATTCAAAATTTGAGGATATTTGAGGAAAAGATTGATTGACATTCCCATCTTTTTAAGATGAGATTCTTGCTGGGGCGACTTACCTTGCTGCTAACATTAATCGATCTTAGAAGCAGGCGGTCAACCTCCGCAAGCGTTATGCTTAGTCACTAAGCCAGTTTCCTTGTGTCCCAAGGTACTCTGGGAAAAATTCAAAAACTGCGATCGAGAGTTTGGATGTCGGCAGACATTTAGACTGTTTCACGAGTTTTAGCCCATCAAGCCCCCATAGCATATCGCACAGGCTCGATCGAGGACAATGTTCTCTTATGCAAGCTTTGGCTGTAGCAGAAAGGGGTTCGGAAGCAGGAAGACTGCCTGCACTTGAGCTTGAGTGCGATGGCTTGCGCCTCGCTTCGCTACGACTCATCAGAAACAAGAGAGAGCGATATTGCATTACCATATTAAATCCTACCACGACTACTTGTGAGCAAATCTAAATTCCCCACCCGAAACTCGACGAAAGTGGCAAACCCTTGCCAGCAAGGTCAACTGATTGAGATAGAGATTACCGACTTGACAGACACCGGAGACGGAGTTGGTCGTTTTGGTGAGTTAGTGGTGTTTGTGCCCGATACCGTCACGGGCGATCGCATCCTCGTGCGCCTCATCCAAGTCAAATCCAGCTATGCTACAGGCAAGCTGGACACACTTCTGGAAGCCTCCGAACACCGCATCCGAGCCAACTGCATTGTCGCCGACAAGTGCGGTGGCTGTCAGTGGCAGCACGTAGACTATCAATACCAACTTGCAGCCAAGCAAAATCAAATCATTCAAGCTTTAGAACGAATTGGCGGATTTAGCGATGTGCAAGTCGATGAAATCTTAACGGGAAAAATCGAAGGATTTCCCCAATTTTTGGGATACCGCAACAAAGCGACTTATCCGGTAGCAATTTCTGCGACTGGTCAAGTGCAAGCAGGTTACTATCAAAAAAGCACCCACAAATTAGTCAATCTAAATCAGTGTCCGGTGCAAGATCCGCGCCTCAATCCTTTGTTGAAAGAAGTCAAAGAAGACATTCACTGGCGGGATTGGCCAGTCTATGACGAAAAGAAACATACAGGAGAATTGCGTCATTTATCCTTGCGAATCGGACGGCGCACAGGAGAAATGTTGCTAACTTTAATAGTTCGCACGGGAGAGTTGCCGGGAATTGAAGCACAAGCCGCTGAATGGCTGAAACAATATCCTCAACTTGTAGGTGTTTGTTTAAATGTGAATGCAGCTCAAACTAATGTAATTTTTGGTGCAGAAACTCGCTGCATTGCTGGCCAGTCTTATCTGCGAGAAAAGTTTGCAGGATTGAATTTTCAGCTAAGAGCAGATACTTTCTTCCAGGTAAACACAGAGGCTGCTGAGGCTTTGTTGGAGGTGATTGTCGGGGAGTTGAATTTGCACGGAAGCGAGGTTTTGGTTGACGCTTACTGCGGAATTGGGACTTTTACTTTACCGCTGGCAAAACAAGTCAAAATAGCGATCGGTTTAGAAGTGCAACCTGCGGCGATCGAGCAAGCCAAATTAAATGCTGAGTTAAATGATTTGAAAAATGTCGATTTTCAGGTGGGAACTGTAGAGAGTTTGCTGCCTGCTTTGGGATTGACACCGGATATTGTGCTGCTCGATCCGCCTAGGAAAGGGTGCGATCGCGCGGTGTTGGAAACAATCAAGGAAATCAAACCGAATCGCATTGTTTATGTTAGCTGCAAACCTGCGACTTTGGCTCGCGACTTGAAGATTTTGTGCGAAAATGGGGATTATAAGTTAGCGCGGGTGCAGCCGGCAGATTTCTTTCCTCAGACTTCTCATGTTGAGTGTGTGGCGTTTTTGGTGAAGCTATCCCCTGTATGATTCGGCGATTGACATCCTTGTCGCAAGTCAAACTCTCGTCCGCCGATATCGCGCTTAGCGCTGGCTGCGCCGATCTCGCGGACTAAGAGATCGAGGGTAATGTTTCACGGGGTGACAGACTTCGCATTTTACGCCGATCGAAAAGGTTAAAGAAGATTAATTATCTCGCAGTCCAGTTGCGTGCATCTGATTTTGCAGTGCCAGCATTAATTGCGATCGTCCAATCAGTAAGTTATATCATCTCCCCTCAATTACCATAACAATGAAAGTCCGCAAAAGCGGACTTCAGTCCGCATAATGCGGACTGAAGTCCGCACTACGAACCGCAATCTGTATCGCTTCAGTTATTTAATTGCAATTCCTAAATTGACAAAAGATTCAAAATCCAACTGGGAACTCTTGGCACTCCCAAAACTCCTCACCTCCGACTGATGCGTACACAGCAAATTCAGATATATACTCTTAAGCGCAATGAACTAACAGATAGGTGACATGAGATACAAACTACTAGGTCACAGCGGACTTCGCGTTTCCGAAATCTGCCTCGGAACCATGACTTTTGGTGAAGAATGGGGTTGGGGCGGTTCCTACGACGAAAGCCGGAATATGTTCGACGCCTTTGCAGAAGCGGGCGGCAATTTCATCGATACCGCGAATCTCTACACCAACGGTACCAGCGAAAAATATGTCGGTGACTTCATCGGGGGCGATCGCGAAAAATGGGTAGTTGCCACCAAATACAGTCTTAACATGAAAAATGGCGAAATCAACGGTTTCGGCAACCACCGCAAAAATATGGTGCAAGCAGTAGAAGCCAGTTTGAAGCGATTGCAAGTTGAATACATAGATTTGCTGTGGCTGCACGCTTGGGATTTTACGACACCCGTCGAAGAAGTAATGCGCGCCTTTGACGACTTGGTACGCGCCGGCAAAATTCTTTACATCGGCATTTCCGATACACCGGCTTGGATTATTTCTCAAGCAAATACGATCGCCAACCTGCGCGGCTGGACACCATTTATCGGCTTGCAAATCGAGTATTCTTTAAAAGAGCGAACTCCCGAACGCGATTTGCTCCCCATGGCAAAAGCCTTCGATATTGGCGTCACAGCTTGGAGCCCCCTAGCAGGCGGTTTGCTAACCGGAAAATACAACATTTCAGAAACCGCAGGCGAAGCTAAACGGCTTAATTCATCTGAATCTGGAAAAATTAGCGAACGAGACCTCAATATTGCGGCTGAAGTTAGTAAAATAGCAGCCGAAATTGGCAAACCTAGTTCTCAAGTAGCCCTGAATTGGTTGCGACAACAGTCAGTCGATGTGATTCCGATTGTTGGTTCCCGCAAACTCTCGCAACTTCAAGAAAATCTGGCTTGTTTGGAGTTTGAATTAACTTCCGAACAAATGCAGCAGCTAGACAAAGTAAGTGCAATTGAATTGGGTTTTCCCCACGATTTCTTAAAGAGTTCGATGGTGCAAGATTCTGCCTTTGGAGGGGGAATCGCCAAAATTGACAGCCGCCGACTTTCAGTTGACAGTTGACAGTTGACAGTTGACAGTTGACAGTTGACAGTTGTAGGGGCAGTGGATGGTGCGGGCCTGCCCTCTTAGTTGACAGTTGACCAATTGAGGGCTACCTCTCCATAAAAGTCCGAGGATTGAAACAGTGAATAATTTTGTTTTATTTCCCTCTAGCTAGAAGGAAGAGGCTTTAAACCCATTCTTATTGGTAAATTTCCTGCTATCTTCTAGTCGCGGGTTTGCGTCGATATTTGGTGCGGGAATCGCAGATATTGACAAATCCGCCCTGAGACGGATGATGGAGATTGGTGCTGTAGGTGTCAGTTTAACCTCACATCTTGCACCAATCTCGTCACCTTGGTTTCTTGTAGCAGACTCGCGTAAAATCCTAGGTTTCTCGTCGCTGTTACCTGGTTTCTCCGGTATAGTTGAGAAGGGTACTAGATGTGGGTTCAACCCAAATACATAAACTGTCAATTGTTAATCTATCGGAAGTCATAAATGTCGGCAAAGCAATTGTATATGAAGATACAAATTTTGTAGGTGTGCGATCGCATAAGTTGAAAAAATGCGAAGTTTGTTAAAGCAAATAGCAACAAAAACTCGATGGCAAATTTTCTCTACTCTCCAAATAAAAACATAAAACTCCCTCAGTTTTAACACCTGTTTAAAAACACAATGCAACGGTAGGCAAGCTTCAAACCCTTAATTCATAAGTCATTCCCAATTATTCAATCTCAAACCTCAAATCTCAAATCTCAAATCCTAGAGCCCTGTACCTGCCAGTTAAGAGTCATTTTACAAGAGCGATCGCCATTTTAAACGCTTTTGAAAAGCGTGCAAGCTAGGCACAGCGCTCGAAGTCATCCTTCAGATAGAAGTAATCGCAGAAAAACTGAGTTAGATTTAACAACAATAGCAAGTCTAAGAATATTAACTTATCTCCAGTTTCACTTCTGAAAAAAGCAGATAAGCGTGTTTTTCCGCACCTAAGCAGTTGCTTTGTTTGAGCCAATAAATGCGGCGCTTGCTCGTCAACTAAAAATTCTCAGATTGATGCTTGCGAATTTCAGTAAGACACTGCTGAGAAGGATATTTTATTGACAAATTTTCACTAACCAATTTTCATTAACAAATTTTCATTGACAAATTCCAGAGGCTAATTATGTCCCCCCCAGAAAACTCAGCAAACAAAAATTATAGCAATAAAGGTCGAGCATGGGAGATCCGATTTACCTCGATAGATCCCGCAAAATCTCCCTCTCAATTCGCACCCTCACCCGCATTGCGCGCTAACTTATCAAAACCTGCTGCTTTAGATGCACCGGATTTAGTTTGCCTGTCTCATTTGCGGTGGAATTTCGTCTATCAGCGCCCGCAACATCTCTTGGGCCGCTGTGCCAAAAATCGCCGCGTATTTTTTGTAGAAGAACCTGTTTTTAGCTCGGCTACAGATTGGCGGCTTGATGTCAGCATTCACGAAACCGGAGTCTGGATAATAGTACCGCACCTGAGCGAAGGAATCAGCGAAGAAACTGCACAAACTGCTCAGCAAGCCATGCTTGATGATTTGTTTCAAGCAGCAGAAATTAGCCAGTACATCCTCTGGTATTACACACCAATGGCTGTCAGTTTCACAAACCACTTAAAGCCGCTAGCTGTAGTCTACGACTGCATGGATGAACTGTCAGCATTTCACGGCGCGCACCCGGATTTAAAAGCAAATGAAATCCAATTATTAAAGCGGGCAAACGTCGTATTTACAGGCGGGCACAGCCTCTACGAAGCAAAACAGCAGCAGCATCCAAACATTCATGCTTTCCCCAGCAGCATCGAAAAAGAACATTTTGCTATAGCGAGAAATCTTTCAGAAGAACCGACCGATCAAAAAGATATTCCTCACCCGCGTTTGGGATTTTTTGGGGTTATAGACGAACGCATGGATATCGAACTGCTGCGCGGCATTGCCGAAGGGAAGCCGGACTGGCATTTAGTCATAATTGGCCCGGTGGTGAAAATCGACCCGGCTACTCTCCCAACTCACCCAAACATACACTATCTCGGCGGCAAATCTTATCAAGAACTGCCAGCGTATCTGGGCGGATGGGATATAGCAATGCTGCCTTTTGCGATTAACGAATCGACTAAATTTATTAGTCCGACGAAAACTCCCGAATACCTCGCTGCCGGCAAACCGGTGATTTCTACTCCGATCCGCGACGTGGTGCGCCCCTACGGAGATAACGGCTTGGTTCGGATTGCGAGCAATGTTGCAGAATTCGTTGCTGCTGCTGAAGAAATCATGGGCGAAACTTCGGAAGCTCGGGCCAAGTGGGTGAGCGAAGTTGACGCCTTTTTAGCAGACAATTCTTGGGACAATACCTGGAGCGAAATGCTGGGGTTGATCGAAAGTGCGATCGAAAGTAAGAAGTCAGTTGGCAGTTGGCAGTTGGCAGTTGGCAGTTGACAGTTGATAGTTGGTAGTTTGGAGTTGCTACCAATAACTAATAACTAATAACTAATAACTAATAACTAATAACCATTCCCCATTCCCCATTCCCCATTACCAGAGGTGTTTTAATGTTTGACTATTTAATTGTCGGAGCAGGATTTGCAGGTAGCGTTATTGCCGAAAGACTAGCAACTCAGGCGGGAAAAACAGTCTTGATAATTGATACCCGCAACCACATAGGCGGCAACGCATACGACCATTACGACAATCACGGCATCCTCGTACACAAATACGGCCCCCACATTTTTCACACCAATTCGCGCCAAGTTTTCGAGTACCTTTCGCAGTTCACCGAGTGGCGGCCTTACGAACACCGCGTCCTTGCCAGTGTTGACGGTCAACTGCTGCCAATTCCGATAAATCTCAACACCGTCAACAAACTTTACGGACTGAATCTGACATCATTTGAAGTTGAAGATTTTTTCGCGAAGGTAGCGGAACCAAAGGATTACATTCGCACTTCCGAAGATGTCGTTGTCGGCAAAGTCGGCCGCGAACTTTACGAGAAATTCTTCCGCAACTACACTCGCAAACAGTGGGGAATGGATCCGTCGGAACTCGACAAATCAGTGATTGCGCGCGTGCCCACCCGCACTAACCGGGACGACAGGTATTTTACCGATACCTATCAAGCAATGCCACTCCACGGCTACACTCGGATGTTTGAAAAGATGCTGTCTCACCCAAACATCAAGGTGATGCTGAATACCGACTACCGCGAGATTGAGGGTTTTATTCCTTACGGGGAAATGATTTACACCGGGCCGGTGGATTCCTATTTCAATTATTGCTATGGAAAACTGCCTTACCGTTCCTTGGAATTCAAGCACGAGACGCTGAACGTACCCGTACACCAAGCTGCACCGGTGGTAAATTACCCGAACGAGCATTTATATACTCGCTGCACGGAGTTTAAATACCTCACCGGACAAGAGCATTCAAAAACGAGCATTGTCTACGAATATCCCCAAGCTGAGGGAGACCCTTACTACCCGGTTCCGCGTCCGGAAAATGCGGAAATTTACAAGAAATATAAGGCTTTGGCTGATGCGACTCCCGGAGTTTCTTTTGTGGGAAGGCTGGCGACTTACAGGTATTACAACATGGATCAAGTTGTCGCTCAAGCTTTGACAACTTATACTCAAATTACGACAAATCCGGTGATTGAATTGGCGGCAAATCTTAACGATGCTGCCTCTAATTTGAGTTCGTCGAACCCAGTTGCTGAACTCCCAGCCGCTGCTTCTCTAGAAGTTGCTGCGGTCAACGGCAATGGCAAATCTGCTAGCAAGTATAACAGTCCCAAATGAGTCTTCAACAGTTGACAGTTGACAGTTGACAGTTGACAGTTGACAGTTTGAGAGCGAACTCTACCCTTAAGTCCGAGGATTGGGGTAATGAATCGTCTGATTTTAATTTCTTGCGATCGGGCTTGGGGCTTTCAACTAATTTTTTTCTGGTAAAAATGTAAGGTGCGCGCTCCGCACTTTACTCTGCTTTTCTCAAAAGTTATTAAACAATTCAAACAAGGGTTAAGGTGAACATGAGCACTATCGTTAAAACTGTTTTGTCTCATCAGGTTTTGGAAGGTTCTCAATTTCCTCAGTTTCAGAAAGAAATAGAGCGCCTAATTGAAAGGGGTGGCAAAATTCTGATGCTCGATTTCTCAAATATCATTTTCCTTAAAAATTCGGAATTAATGGCTGTAGTGGCGATTATGAAATTAGTTAGAGACAGCGGATGTATACTTTTGATATCTGCCATGAGCGAACAAGTTAGAATGCTATTTGAACTCACGGGACTAGAACAGATATTTCAGTGTTTGCCACCTCCGGAAGAAGTTCCTTTCACAGGTGACCTAACTGAACCTTTAGAAGGTTTGCAAAGTGTTGCTAACTAGGAGAGAGTGGGAGTATTTCTAGGGTACATCGAAGCCAGACAATCCCTATGGCATTTTTCAGATATAGCCTTTCTCAAAAAGATGAGGTATGGCTGACAGCTTACATAACCGCTTAAATCAAGAGGGCTCTCTTCCCAACAACGTCCGCTAATCTTTGTGAGAACCGCTATAGATGAGGCACGCTTATGATAATTGGTAATTGGTGAGGGGCTTCTGGGCTTTTAAACCTGAAGCTTTTTTATAATTGCCGATTTTCTTTTAAATTGATTACTTGAAAAACAGGCATATAGCCTTTCTCAGATAGATGAGGTATGACTGTAAATGGAGTTGTTAGGTGCATATCTTGCTATACAACAAATTCAAAGAGGGCTGAAGCCCAACAACATACCTCATCTTTTTGAGAAAGGCTATACCTTATCTTTTTGATCGAGGCTATAATTGTGGGATTTTTTGGTACGAACTATTCAAGAAATCAGGTGCGTCGCTACTCGAAAAGTCGATTTTTTTTAGGGATTTTTAACGGATCCGCACCCTACGACTTAATAATTTGTTCGCTTAAGGTTCAGTTTGTTTGATTTAAAGTTCAGGCTGTTTGAAGTGAAAATTTTTAATTATTGAGGGATAAATTAGATTGCAAAAAACTTGTCAAAGTCGCGGGAATAGTCGCTAACCTATACATATAACTTCGGGTAGATGTGCCGATGAGTTGGTTAGGTAGAGAACTAGAAAATTGTGATATAGAAGAGTCTTCCACTCTAGACAATAAGGTGACTGTTCAAGGGCGGAAAACAGGTTATCCGCGCCCCCAATTGCGCCGCAGCAACTGGATTTGTCTGAACGGTAAGTGGAGGTTTGCTTATGATGACGCGGGACGCTGCGTGCAGCCGATCGACATTACGGACTGGAGTCACACTATAGAAGTGCCGTTTGTTCCCGAATCAATCAAAAGCGGGATCGGCGACACGAATTTTCACGCTAACTGTTGGTACGATCGCGAATTTGACGTGCCCCACACAGAAAGCAGAGTTCTCCTCCACTTCGGCGCCGTAGACTACCGCGCCCGCGTCTGGGTAAACGGTCAGTTTGTCATCGAACACGAAGGCGGGCACACTCCTTTCACGGCAGACATTACAGCAGTTTTAAACCCCGCGGGGCCGCAGCGAATTACCGTCTGGGCCCAGGACGACCCGCAAGATTTGGCAAAACCGCGGGGGAAGCAAGATTGGCAAGTTGAACCGCACAGCATTTGGTATCCGCGCACAACTGGCATTTGGCAGACGGTGTGGGTAGAATTGGTGCCTCATACTTATATCGATCGCATCCGCTGGACTCCGCAGTTTGAACGCTGGGAAATCGGTTTTGAGGCGTTTGTGGCGGGCGATCGCCAATCTGGGATTCAAATTAAGGTTAAACTGTCGATCGGCTGTATCCTGCTCGTCAACGACACCTACGAAGTCATCAACGGCGAAATCCACCGCCGCATCGCCCTTTCAGATCCGGGAATCGACGACTACCGCAACGAACTGCTGTGGAGTCCCGAAAAACCTACATTAATTAACGCACAGGTGGAGCTCTGGGCCGACGGCAAACTGCTTGACGAGATTAAATCCTACACCGCGATGCGGACTGTCAGCATTCAGCGCGATCGCTTCATGCTGAACGGCCGCCCCTACTACCTGAGACTGGTACTCGACCAAGGTTACTGGCCCGATACCCTGATGACGGCCCCTTCCGACGAAGCCTTGCGCCTGGATGTCGAATTAGTCAAAGCAATGGGTTTCAACGGCGTCCGGAAACACCAGAAAATCGAAGATCCGCGATTTTTGTATTGGGCCGACGTGTTGGGGCTGTTAGTTTGGGAAGAAATGCCCAGCGCCTACCGCTTCACTCCCAAGGCCGTTGACAGGTTGACGCGGGAGTGGACGGAAGCGATCGATCGCGACTCCAGCCATCCCTGTATCGTAGTCTGGGTGCCGTTCAACGAATCTTGGGGAGTTCCGAATTTAGTCGAAGCGGCAGCCCACCGCCACTACGTGCAAGCCCTATATTTTTTGACCAAAACCCTCGATCCGACTCGCCCCGTAATTAGCAACGACGGCTGGGAAAGCACAGATACCGACATCCTGGCGATTCACGACTACGACAACAACCCGCAAACTGTGGCAAAACGCTACGGGCCGGAAGTCCAGTTAGCCGATTTGTTCGATCGCGGGCGTCCCGGCGGGCGAGTTCTCACCCTCGACGGACACCCACATCAAGGACAGCCCGTGATGCTGACAGAGTTCGGCGGCATCGCCTGCGCCGGCCGCGAAAACCCAGATTTTCAGAGGGTTTGGGGCTACGTGCGCGCGTCAGACACCTCTGAATTGCGACACCGCTACAGCGCGCTGCTGAAAGTGGTAAACCAAGTGGAAATGTTCAGCGGATTTTGCTATACACAGTTGACCGATACTTTCCAAGAAGCTAACGGTTTGCTGTATGCCGATCGCACTCCTAAATTTCCCATAGAGGCGATCGCGGCGGCAACTCTCGGCTGGGATATTCCGGAAGAAAGTGCACAGCAAACTGCGACTCAGTGCTAAATAGACTTATGGCGATCGGGTTTGTAGTAAGGACTTTAGTCCTTTCTTAGATTAAGGACTAAAGTCCTTACTACAAACCTTATAGACAGGTTTGTAGTAAGGACTTCAGTCCTTTCTTAGAGATACAACGTATTCCAGGTTAGTAGGGACACCGCACCGTGCTCATTAGTGTCAGTTTAAGCTCAAACCCAGTCACAGATTGCTGTTTAACTATTAAAGCCCGATCCCCCCTAGCCCCCCTTAAGAAGGGGGGGACAAGAGTCTTTTCAAAGTCTCTCTTCTTAATGGATTATTTAGCCTCCTGCTTTGGTGTTTATGCGGGTGATATTGCAGGAGACAAGAGTCTTTTCAAAGTCCCCCTTTTTAAGGGGGATTTAGGGGGATCTAGACAAGAAATGAAAACGATATTTATCAAGTCTTTCAGGCTTAATTTGACACTCCTTGGCTTCTTGGAGTGTCTCTACTACAGGGATTTCCTTCTTAAACTACGAACCTTAAAAACTCGCTGTCAACTGTCAACTGTCAACTGTCAACTGTTTAACCATGTTTCAAAGTTTTTTCATGGGCGGTTTTGAATGTTCCACCCACAAATTGCGATCGGGAAAACGCCTCGATGTCACAGCCGCCACCGGCCACGATAAATTTGCAGCAGCCGACTACCAACGCTTGCAAGAACAGGGCATTTACACAGTCCGCGAAGGCCTCCGCTGGCATTTGATAGAACAGACTCCCGGAAAATACGATTTTTCCAGTTCCCTACCAATTATCCGCGCCGCCCGCGACACCAAAATGCAGGTAATTTGGGATTTGTTTCACTACGGCTGGCCCGACGATATTGATATTTTCAGCCCCGAATTCGTGACCAGGTTTGCCAATATGGTGCGTGCTTTTATGCAAGTGCTAACGGAGGAAACAGACCAAACACCTTTCGTGACACCTGTCAATGAAATTTCATTTATTGCTTGGGCCGGCGGCGATGTTGCTTATATCAATCCGTTTGCAAAAGGGCGGGGAGACGAACTCAAAATCCAGTTGATCAAAGCGTCGATCGCAGCGATAGAATCAGTTTGGGAAGTCAATCCCAGCAGCCGCATCGTTCAAATCGACCCGGTAATTAATATTATTGCCGACCCCGACAAACCGGAGGATAAAGACGCGGCGGAAGGCTATCGTTTATCTCAATATCAAGCTTGGGATATGTTAGCGGGACGTTTTCGCCCCGAACTCGGCGGCCAGGAAAAGTATCTCGATATTATTGGGGTGAATTATTACGATCGCAATCAGTGGATTCACAATGAAAATCCGATGAAATACACCGATCCGCTGTACCGCCCGTTTAGCGAAATGCTGCAAGAAGTGTTCGATCGCTACGGCCGGCCCTTATTCGTTGCAGAAACAGGTACTGAAGACGATTTTAGACCTGTCTGGTTCAATTATGTGTGCACGGAGGTAGCGGCGGCGATCAAAGCCGGAGTTCCGGTGGATGGAGTTTGTTTGTATCCGATTGTCAACCATCCTGGTTGGGATGACGATCGCCACTGTTACAATGGTCTGTGGGATTATTGCGATGAAAAGGGCGATCGGGAAATTTACCAGCCTTTGGCGGATGAATTGCAGTTTCAAAGGCAGCAGATTGAACCGTTGATGAAGTTGCAGGATTGACAATCTGGGCGATCGGCGATTTAAAAATAGGCGATTTCAATCGGCGATTGAAATCGCTTCTATACAAACGAAGTCCGCCTTCGCGGACTAAGAGATTGAGGGGGTATTTAAGCCGGATTTGGGATTAGATATAAAAGACAGTGCCGAATCACATATCCGTTTTCGCAAACTCTTCTTCTAAGGCATTTAATGCTTGTTGGACGGATAATCTTAGTTCAGCTTCATCAATATCAAATTCAGAATCGAATAAATCAGAATCCCCGCAATAAGCATCTACGTCACCAAACAACTTGTCTAAAATTTGGAACTCTCTTTCTGAGTCGAAAAGTTTTTCGTTTTGAAAAATCTCCAGAAATTGGGACTCAAATTCATCGCTGCTGATTTTATTATTAACAAAATCTTTTAGCAATCTAATATATTTCATATGGAGCAATTTCATACAATCTAGTATTCTTAGAAGGGCAGGAAACAAATTCCCGCCCTTTTTATGATTATGAGCCTCCTCCAATATTACCAGTATCTATAATCGCCTTAAGTTGGCTTTCATTAAGTTTCCAGCCACTTACAAAATATCCCTTATCATCAAAAATTACTTTTAAAGCTGTTTGCGGATCAAAATAACTAACTACTGACCTTCCTCTGAAATTTTCTCTTCTCACTTTCGTAGTGCTACTTTGTAAATGATTTTCAATAGCCATTTTAAATTTTATTATATTGTCTAAACTATAACTTCCTCGGATGCCAAAAGCACTAGCGTGCTTAAATTTTCTTTGAAGTTGCTTCTCTTGAATAATATATACGGGTAATTTTATACAGCTTATCATTTGAGTTCCTTATCAACGACTTTTAAACCTCAATATTAAAAAAATATTATTTTGGTAAAAAACTTGCTGTACCATTTGGCAGTTTTGAGGCTTGCGGGCCATCGGAATAGCTCCGGTGTCTGCGGCATCAGCAGTTTGCCCTCTGTCTATCCAGATCGTTTTATTCGATTGTTCTCTATTATTAAGGTAGCACATGAAAAACACCATGTCAAATAGAAGCTGGGGTTGAAACCCCTGGCGGACTGTCGGCTTACGTTGCTACTCCGAACTACACTTTTTAACATAATTTGCGACTTTAGGTAGGGGCGAATTCTCCAAGCACAAAGTTATACTCCTAACATCTATTAAAAGCGATCGCCCGCCCCAACAAAAAATGTACGTCCAAACATTGCAAAAACCCGACGGCCGCCCACTGACACTCTACAGCCGCTACCCAATCCCAGAAGGTATCGCGGCCGTAAGTCCCAGCAATGAACCCGTACAAGCAAACCCGCACTTTCGCTGGCATCCTTTGCGCGGGGAATGGGTAGCATACGCCAGCCACCGTCAGGGAAGAACTTTCATGCCGCCGCCGGAATACAACCCGCTGGCTGCGACAATTAATCCCAAATTTCCGACAGAATTGCCGCCGGGAGATTACGATGTCGCAGTGTTTGACAATCGCTTTCCTTCGATGACTTTGCAGGCGAACAACGCACCTCCAAATATTGTCGAAACTCTGCCAGCTAAGGGCATTTGCGAAGTCGTTGTTTTCACTCAAGATCCGCAGGCTTCCCTCGGTTCTTTAGAGTTATCTCACTTAGAATTGCTGTTAGAAGTATGGGCCGATCGCACTTCAGCAATCGGCAGCAATCCCGAAATTCAATACGTCTTGCCTTTTGAAAACCGCGGCGTCGAAGTTGGAGTAACTTTGCACCATCCCCACGGTCAAATTTACGCTTATCCCTTCGTGCCTCCGGTGCCCGCGCGGATGTTAGAATGTCAGTCGGTTTACTATCAAAAAAACAGTTCCGGTTTGCTGCAAGATTTGATTCAAAAAGAGATTGCTGACAAACAGCGAATTCTTTATTTGGATGAAGAGGCGATCGCCTTTGTCCCCGCTTGCGCCCGCTACCCCTACGAAGTGTGGATTGCGCCCGTAACTCCTGCTGCCACATTCATCGATCTTACCGAAAAACAACGTCAATCCCTCGCTAAAGCCTTAAAAACAGTCACCCTCAAATACGACGGTTTGTGGCACCGCCCGTTTCCTTATTTGATGGCTTGGTTTCAAGGCCCGACAGACGGGAAACCGCATCCCGAAGCGCATTTGCACGCTCAATTTTATCCGCCCTATCGATCGAGCGATCGGCTAAAATATCTAGCAGGAACCGAACTCGCCGCCGGAATGTTTGCCAACGACGCATTACCCGAAGAAAAAGCCAAAGAATTGCAAGCCGTAGCCGTAAATCTATTTTAATAAAACAGGTTCGTAGTAAGGACTTTAGTCCTTTCTTCAGAGAGGACTGAAGTCCTCACTACGAACCTTTTAGAGAGGACTGAAGTCCTCACTACGAACCTTTTAGAGAGGACTGAAGTCCTCACTACGAACCTTTTAGGAAGGACTGAAGTCCTCACTACTAACCTTTAGGAAGGACTGAAGTCCTCACTACTAACCTTTATGATAAACTCATTAAACCCAGAAGTCGATCGCAAACTCGAATTCATCCGCCAAACCTTAACAGAAACCGGATCGAGCTCCCTGCGCTTGCGCGGTACAGACTGGTTTGCTTGGGCTACAGCGGGCGCTTCCAACACAGTATTGCTAACCGCAGAAACTGGAGTTGCAGAAATATTAATTACCGCCGATACAGCTTGGGTACTGACAGATGAAATCGAAGCCCAACGCTTGCAAGATGAAGAATTGCCAGCCAACTTTCAAATGCACATCTATCCTTGGGCGGATGTTGCACAGCGCGAAGCTTTTGTCAAAGAAATCGCTGGTGGCGGTAACGTGATGTGCGATCGACCAATTCATCATAACGAAACTGCGATCGTCACATCTTTACAGTCTCGCAAACAGACAATGATGTCAAGCGAATTAGAGCGGTATCGGCGAGTCGGGCGTTTAGCCAGCGAAGCGATGACAGAGGTACTTTCGGCTGCTAAACCAACCTGGACAGAATATCAATTAGCGGGTGCCGGTGCAGAAGCTTTGTGGGCGAGAGGTTTGCATCCAGCCCTGACGTTAGTGGCTGGAGAAAGGCGTTTGCCGCTATACCGCCACGCCACCGCTACCGCCGAACAAATCGGGAAGCAAGCGATGTTAGTATTTTGCGCGAGAGGATGGGGTTTGTATGCAAATTTGACCCGATTTGTCTGTTTCGATTTTCTGGACGCAAAGGATGAGGAATTGCACCAAACAGTCAGAGAAATTGAAGCCGCCGCGCTGAATTCATCCCAGCCTGGAGTATCGCTAAGTGCTGTTTACGATACGCTAAAAACTGCTTACGAACAGCACGGATATCCTGAGGCAATTCGGGAACACCATCAAGGCGGAACTACCGGATATTTGGCGCGGGAAATTGTGGCTAATCCGGCTACTTCGGATATTTTAGCAGAAAATACGGCTGTGGCTTGGAATCCGAGTTTGTCGGGAGCAAAAATTGAAGATACGTTTGTAATTGGTAGCGATGGAACTTTGGAAAATTTGACATTCGATCGCAATTGGCCGAGTGTAGAAGTAGATGGCCGGTTGCGCCCGGTGCCGCTGGAAATATAGCCGAAGGAAGAAGGAAGAAGGAAGAAGGAAGAAGGAAGAAGGAAGAAGATAAATGCAATTCCCGCAATGATTGCAGCAATTAATCAGGTTATAAAAACCGAGAATGTTTCTATATCTGTAAACCCGCCCGGAATGTTGTTTTTATACTCTCAATACAGCTCTTTCGGGATTTTCAGGATTGGGAACTATACGCTGATTCTTGCAATCTACTAGCAAATCTAATGTTTCTAACACGGTTTGACCGATTAACACCATATCCCCTAAAACCATTGCCGCCTCAATCGTCTCGCGCCCTTCCATTTCAATAATCATAGGTTCAGTTAAGCCCACTGTTTCTTGTCGGCCATCAGCATACTTTGCTATTTCCTGACTCCGAATTCTTAAACCTAGGTGTTCGCAAACTTCTACAGGAATTGCTGTGCGTACTGCACCAGTATTTATCACTGCTTCTGCTTCGCAAACGCGCACAAAATTCGGTTTGAGCAATCCTCGATTAACCAAGCCTTCATCAATTGCATTCGTGAGCTTGACTTTGACTCGAACTGCAACCTTATTTTTATTAATCTGAATTCGATCGCAATTTATCATAAAAATTGCCTCTTTTTTCGTCTCCAAAGTCTACCTTTAATTTTAGCTTTAAATTCGTGCAGCCACAAGTTAGAACCTGTGGCTGCAACCGCACCCCAAATATAGCCTTTCTCAAAAAGATGAGGTATAACTGACAGCTTATATAACCACTCTACTCAGAGGGCTAAAGCCCAACAACGTACCTCATATGAGAGCTCGATCGACTATATCTCTAAAAATTACTAATCTTCAGCATAGATATACCGATACAATTCGCTCGGATCTGGCTCGGGGCTTTTCTCCGCAAACTCTACTGCATCATCAATTACAGCTTCGATCTTTTTGTCGATCGCCTTTAATTCCTCAGCAGTAGCCAAAGTGCGATCGATCAAATCAGCAGCCAACTTCTTAATCGGATCGCGGGGGAACCAATATTCCTTCTCTTCCTTCGATCGCAATTCGTCAGGATCTGCCAAGGAATGGCCGCGAAAACGATAAGTCAAAGCCTCGATCACAGTCGGCCCTTCGCCGGCCCGCGCCCGCGCTACAGCTTCCTTCGCGACTTCCCGCACCGCCAAAACATCCATCCCGTCAACCTCAAAACCGGCCATGCCAAAAGCATGAGCCTTCTTGTAAATCAGCGGGTCAGAAGTAGCTCGCTCGTGGGCCATGCCGATCGCCCATTTGTTGTTTTCGATAACATAAAGAATCGGCAATTTCCACAAAGCAGCCATGTTCAAACACTCGAAAAACTGCCCGTTATTCGCAGCACCATCGCCAAAGAAACAAGCAGTCACGCCATCGGAACTTTCATCCCCCAAAGCTTCGCGCCGGTACTTCGATTGAAAAGCCGCCCCCGTAGCTACAGGAATCCCCTCAGCCACAAAAGCATAGCCTCCCAAGAGCCGGTGTTCGGCTGAAAACATATGCATCGAACCGCCGCGGCCCTTCGAGCAACCAGTTTCCTTCCCGAACAACTCCGCCATTACTTCCCGCGCCGGTACGCCCGCGCTCAAAGCGTGAACGTGATCGCGGTAGGTGCTGCTGACGTAATCCGTACTATCCCGACGCATCGATCGAATTACGCCAGTCGAGACTGCTTCCTGCCCGTTGTACAAGTGGACAAAACCAAACATTTTGCCCCGGTAGTACATTTCAGCGCACTTGTCTTCAAAGTAGCGCCCCAAAACCATATCCTCGTAGAGCATTAAGCCCTCATCCCGAGAAATAGTTACGCTTTGTGCGTCAAAAACTGGTAAAGTCCGTTCCATAAAAAATTAATACCCGATCGGCTTCTTAGACAGGTGATATCTTGCAATACTCAACTCAATGTAAACCGAGAGTGGACACAACCGCAGCAGAAAACGATCGCACATTTTCTGTGCAGCCGATAGTTCGTTGTTAAAATGAACTTTGGGGTGTCAAAGGTGAGTAGGGGGAGAACCAACCCCATCAAAACCCGATTAAGTTGTCAGCAATGCTTTTGTTACAAACCAACCTTAGCTAAGATAGGCTAATTCAGTTGCTAGCGCTTTGGGGAAGTGGACAGTGCTCATTCCACTAGATTACTACCGTATTTTGGGTCTACCGATTCAAGCTACTGCCGAACAGTTGCAGCAGGCTCACCGCGATCGAACTTTACAGCTTCCACGCCGGGAGTATTCCGAAGTTGCGATCGTCGCCCGCAAACAACTGATCGATGAAGCCTGCGCCGTTCTGTCAGACTCAGACGGGCGCAAAGCTTATGATGCCAGTTTTTTAGCCAAAACTTACGATCGAGAGTCGGAAGCAGCCTTGGCTGCCAAGCAGAGGTCGAAAACCTCTACTGGGCCGGCCACAGTCCTGCAAGATGCAGGAGAAACCGTTGCGGCAGAGTCTAAGGCTTTAGACGCTGCTCCTGACCCCCACACTCCAAGTATTGAAATCGATGACAACCAATTCGTAGGAGCCCTGCTCGTACTGCAAGAACTGGGGGAATACGAACTCGTACAGAAGCTGGGGCGCCCGTATCTCAACAATGGCAGCATCGCGATCGACGAAGGCCGCTTCGGCGACCCGCAGCTCGTGCGGCCCGATATCGTTTTAACCGTAGCCCTGGCCTGCCTAGAACTCGGCCGCGAACAGTGGCAGCAAGGTCAATACCAAAATGCGGCAAAATCACTAGACGCAGGTCAAGAACTGCTGCTGCGCGAAAGCTTATTTCCAAGCGTGAGGGGTGAAATGCAAACCGATATATACAAACTCCGTCCGTACAACATTTTAGAATTACTATCGCTCCCCGAAGAAAAAGTCTCCGAGCGCCGCCAGGGACTGCAAATCCTGCGAGAAATGCTGGAGGAACGGGGTGGCATCGATGGCTCGGGGGACGATCGATCGGGTTTAGGAATAGAAGACTTCCTCCGCTTCGTCCAGCAACTCCGCAAACACCTAACCAGTAGCGAGCAGCAGACCCTATTTGAAGCTGAAGCCGGCCGCCCCTCCGCAGTGGCCACTTACCTCTCGGTCTACACTCTGTTAGCCCAAGGATTTGCCGCCAGACAGCCTTCGATGATCCGCCGCGCCAAGCTGATGCTGATGCAGCTCGGCCGCCGCCAAGACGTTCACCTCGAAAAAGCCGTGTGTTCGCTGCTGCTGGGCCAGACAGAAGAAGCCAGCAGATCTCTCGAACTCAGTTCGGAAAAAGAACCCCTCGCTTTCATTCGCGAACATTCCCAAGATTCTCCCGATTTGTTGCCGGGACTCTGCTTGTACGCCGAACACTGGCTGCAAGAAGAAGTGTTTCCTCACTTCCGCGACTTGGCAAACCAGTCAGTCTCTTTGAAAGATTATTTTGCCGATCCCAAAGTCCAAGCTTACCTAGAAGCTTTGCCATCGGATGCCGAAACTGCCAACGAATGGGTCGTCGTGCAACCGAGATCGGGCAAACCTCAGGGGAAACTGCAACCACCGGGCGATCGCCCGCCTGCACCTCCTCTGCCTCCGGCAGCCAAACAGGCAGCCAGTAGTCTCACCTTGACCCCCGTACCGACTGACAGCTCCAGCGCAGCTTCAGCGCCGAAATATCAGGCAACGGCGGCAGGAATCGGGGCGGGGGCGGCGGCGGTCTCTCTCCCGACAGCTACGGCGGGACGGCCTGCCGCCTCGACCTCAAAACCGCGCAGGAGCCCGAGTTCGAGCCGACGCAGCGGAGCGATCGGCCAGGGGTTAACAGGTTCTTTTGCCGATCGGGCGCGCACCCTAGGATCCCAAATTTCCGCCCAAGTCAAGTCCCTGCCACCAAATAAACTGGCTCTGCTTGTCGTCGCAGCCGTCCTGAGCCTGTTAATTCTGTGGTTAATACTCAGTCTGTTTTTGAGTGCCTTGCAAGCCCTCTCAGGCCCATCTCTCGAAGGAGAACAAGCCCGCGTCAGCCTGGATGCACCGCCCATAGAAATCCCCGCACTAGCCCCGGCCCCAGAGCCTGGTGCCCCGGCCCCCGCGCCTGTGTCGGGAGCAATGACGGAAGAAGGAGCCAAACAAATAGTTCAAGACTGGCTGTCAGCGAAAGCAGCGGCCTTGGGCCCCAATCATGCTGTCGAAGAATTACAGAAAGTTCTCACAGAACCGGCTTTGTCTCGCTGGCAATTGATGGCAGATGCCCAACAGAAAAACAACGCCCACCAGCGTTACGTGCACAAGCTAGAAGTGAAAGGAGTTAAGACGAATCCGACTAATCCCGATCGCGCCGAAGTAGAAGCCCAAGTCAGTGAAAAAGCCGAAACCTTCGATCGCGATCAGCTAGTGACTTCCCGGGACGAAAACCTGCGGATCCGCTACGATTTAATCCGCCAAGACGGACAGTGGCGGATTATGGATTGGCAGGTGATGAAGTAAGGAATTGGTAATGGGTAATTGGTAGTGGGTAATTTGTGGTTGCTAGTTACCCGAGGATCTCAATGAATGTGAAAAGCATTTTTTTGTTAGTAGTGCGAGCGTCTTCGCTCGCTATACATACAAGATTTGCGATCGGCGAGGCTGGCACGACAAAAGCACTGATTGAGATACTCCCACTAATTGCCAATTACCAATTCCTATATATATTGAAAATATTAATTCTTAAAGCCGGAGTTGTGAATTGGAGATAATTGTTGAAGGCGGGCGTTTTATTTATGATTCCTATGGGGTAGCCAATAAAGGTTGAGATTTCAATCCCTAGTAGGGGTTTAGTTTGATTGCGGCGTTTGCCGCTAATATGGCTGCGAATGCTTGGGGTAAGTTTCAATCCCTAGTAGGGGTTTAGTTTGATTGCGGCCCAACACCTTTACTTCTGTACGTGGGGGAAACTCACCGGTTTCAATCCCTAGTAGGGGTTTAGTTTGATTGCGGCATGAAAAAAGCGGGAATAAAGCTAAGGCTAAGGCTGTTTCAATCCCTAGTAGGGGTTTAGTTTGATTGCGGCTTAATCAATGCCGCAAACGCGGCGTTGAACTTTTTTAGTTTCAATCCCTAGTAGGGGTTTAGTTTGATTGCGGCTCACAACATGATAATGGCTTATGAAATTCAAATGCAAGTTTCAATCCCTAGTAGGGGTTTAGTTTGATTGCGGCAATTTTTCTAGCAGCTCCTACCCGGTGCGGCAAGTTTCAATCCCTAGTAGGGGTTTAGTTTGATTGCGGCGTAATAGCTGCCTGGCATTGCCTATCAGTTCTATTGTTTCAATCCCTAGTAGGGGTTTAGTTTGATTGCGGCAGGAAGACCCATGAGAAACCACCACAACTAATTGCTGTTTCAATCCCTAGTAGGGGTTTAGTTTGATTGCGGCCTTCCAGTCGATCGCACAGCAGTTTGATATTCCAACGTTTCAATCCCTAGTAGGGGTTTAGTTTGATTGCGGCATTGAATAGTTAATAATTGCCCAATGAAACTCAAAGGTTTCAATCCCTAGTAGGGGTTTAGTTTGATTGCGGCAAAAGGGTGCTAAAGGTGCCGAGAAAATAGACAAGGCGTTTCAATCCCTAGTAGGGGTTTAGTTTGATTGCGGCGTGGTGGTGAATCATCCTCACCGCCACTGCTAATTGTTTCAATCCCTAGTAGGGGTTTAGTTTGATTGCGGCTCTGGAGTGTGAGATTTATCATCTAATTGGTAAAGTTTCAATCCCTAGTAGGGGTTTAGTTTGATTGCGGCAAGAGCAAAAGCTATTGGATTGATGTTTGGCGCTGGTTTCAATCCCTAGTAGGGGTTTAGTTTGATTGCGGCTCGCGCCACAGATTACAGCAATCAATCAGGGCTTGTTTCAATCCCTAGTAGGGGTTTAGTTTGATTGCGGCCGGGTGTGGCCATAAGTTTGTGTATAATGTTGGGTTTCAATCCCTAGTAGGGGTTTAGTTTGATTGCGGCTTGACGTACTCGTCTCAATCCTAAATGGGAAGTTGGTTTCAATCCCTAGTAGGGGTTTAGTTTGATTGCGGCTGAAATAGCCGAAAGAGTCCGATCACACCTATATGTTTCAATCCCTAGTAGGGGTTTAGTTTGATTGCGGCGAGTAGTTTGAGCTTGATCTCGTAGCGAAAAATAGTTTCAATCCCTAGTAGGGGTTTAGTTTGATTGCGGCAAAATACTGGGATTCACTGCTACACCGTGTCGAGTTTCAATCCCTAGTAGGGGTTTAGTTTGATTGCGGCCTGATTAAGGGAATTGAGTTAAGCAAGTCTTGCTCGTTTCAATCCCTAGTAGGGGTTTAGTTTGATTGCGGCTGACAAGTTAATTGATTTCATACTTAATCATCCAGGTTTCAATCCCTAGTAGGGGTTTAGTTTGATTGCGGCGAAGATTTCGATGCAATAGTTGAGATCCTGCAAGTTTCAATCCCTAGTAGGGGTTTAGTTTGATTGCGGCTATTAAACAAAACACAAAACAGTAACACCATGCAGTTTCAATCCCTAGTAGGGGTTTAGTTTGATTGCGGCCCGGCAACGCCTTTGCCTTGCAAAAGGCAGTACACGAGTTTCAATCCCTAGTAGGGGTTTAGTTTGATTGCGGCTAACTGAGGTTCTGATGAAGATTCTAGAAATGTTTCGTTTCAATCCCTAGTAGGGGTTTAGTTTGATTGCGGCGTTACGCCCAGAAGTTGGGACATCTCCAACTGCGTTAGTTTCAATCCCTAGTAGGGGTTTAGTTTGATTGCGGCGTAAACCTTGATTAGGATATATCTGTATATATTAGTTTCAATCCCTAGTAGGGGTTTAGTTTGATTGCGGCCCGATTGAAGCTCTCATGGCTTTATCTCAATCTTTAGGGTTTCAATCCCTAGTAGGGGTTTAGTTTGATTGCGGCTGGCGTTTCTCGTGCCAACATTCGAGTCATTAATGTTTCAATCCCTAGTAGGGGTTTAGTTTGATTGCGGCTTGCAAAACAAACTGCGCTAATAAGCGCCAGAACTATGTTTCAATCCCTAGTAGGGGTTTAGTTTGATTGCGGCCATTTTGATTCCTAAAGATAATGTTTTTACCGGCTAGTTTCAATCCCTAGTAGGGGTTTAGTTTGATTGCGGCCCGATCGCGCCTAGTATCACTATTGCCAGCAAGTTTCAATCCCTAGTAGGGGTTTAGTTTGATTGCGGCAAATATTGTAATGAATTAATAGTAAATCAAATAGTTTCAATCCCTAGTAGGGGTTTAGTTTGATTGCGGCTAGTCTCTCTTGCTTGATCCAATCTCTCAAGATTCGAGTTTCAATCCCTAGTAGGGGTTTAGTTTGATTGCGGCATTCACCGCCCCGCCGTTTTTCTCGTAATTGCCTGTTTCAATCCCTAGTAGGGGTTTAGTTTGATTGCGGCGCAATTTGCCTTGAATTAATCTCTCAGGCTTTTGTTTCAATCCCTAGTAGGGGTTTAGTTTGATTGCGGCACCGATCCCAACTCTGGCTATGGCTATAATGCGAGTGTTTCAATCCCTAGTAGGGGTTTAGTTTGATTGCGGCATTTAGGGATTAAGCGCCGATCGCCTGCGCTTCAAGTTTCAATCCCTAGTAGGGGTTTAGTTTGATTGCGGCTTCAACGATCTACAATTAATAGTGTAGTGGGAAAATGTTTCAATCCCTAGTAGGGGTTTAGTTTGATTGCGGCAAAGTTTTGATTGAGGGCAAATATCGTTGACTCTCGTTTCAATCCCTAGTAGGGGTTTAGTTTGATTGCGGCCCGAACGAGCGTTATTTCTTAAGCCAGTAATTCAGGTTTCAATCCCTAGTAGGGGTTTAGTTTGATTGCGGCTTGAGCGATCGCAAATTGTTGGCAGTTCGACAATCAAGTTTCAATCCCTAGTAGGGGTTTAGTTTGATTGCGGCTCTCGGTCGCCCGCCATCTTGTCCAACTCCGTCACCGTTTCAATCCCTAGTAGGGGTTTAGTTTGATTGCGGCTGAGAGCTTGCAGCCTCAGTATTCAAAGATCTGGTTTCAATCCCTAGTAGGGGTTTAGTTTGATTGCGGCAGTCGCGACAGCGTATTTTTGCAAGAAAATGAACCCGTTTCAATCCCTAGTAGGGGTTTAGTTTGATTGCGGCCAACCGGAAATCAAAAAAGCCATCTGGGATTCCCTGTTTCAATCCCTAGTAGGGGTTTAGTTTGATTGCGGCTGACAAAACCACGGGCGAGGGCATTATTTACCAGTTTCAATCCCTAGTAGGGGTTTAGTTTGATTGCGGCGAAAGGTGCAAAAGTTGTCATCGCCCCCGATCGAGTTTCAATCCCTAGTAGGGGTTTAGTTTGATTGCGGCAATAATAGACTACTTACAACAATCTCAAGCTCATCGTGTTTCAATCCCTAGTAGGGGTTTAGTTTGATTGCGGCCGGTGCGCGATCGCGCGCAACTCCCGACAGATCGTTTCAATCCCTAGTAGGGGTTTAGTTTGATTGCGGCTTTGGAGGTAAAGATGATTAACGATTTTGACGAAGTTTCAATCCCTAGTAGGGGTTTAGTTTGATTGCGGCATTCCATTTCACTGGAAAACCCCTTAAAAATTATTGTTTCAATCCCTAGTAGGGGTTTAGTTTGATTGCGGCGTTACCCGGGAAGCTGCGATCGGGGATTTGGATGGTTTCAATCCCTAGTAGGGGTTTAGTTTGATTGCGGCCATAATTTACCTGTTTTGTTGTGAAAAAGACTTGTTTCAATCCCTAGTAGGGGTTTAGTTTGATTGCGGCCTTGCTCACTTCAACACAAATCCACTAATTGGCAAGTTTCAATCCCTAGTAGGGGTTTAGTTTGATTGCGGCAGCAGGATAAGGCGGCGATCGGGCAGAATAAAGTGTTTCAATCCCTAGTAGGGGTTTAGTTTGATTGCGGCAAGTCAACTCCGGTGAAATTCGAGTCATCCTTGGTTCGTTTCAATCCCTAGTAGGGGTTTAGTTTGATTGCGGCAAACTTGTCGATCGCCGGCATTCCAATTGTCAACGTTTCAATCCCTAGTAGGGGTTTAGTTTGATTGCGGCTCGCCTGTACCGCCTCTCTCTTTCGCTATGGCTTGTTTCAATCCCTAGTAGGGGTTTAGTTTGATTGCGGCAAAAAATGAGCTCATTTTCATCGTTGAGGGTGAGTTTCAATCCCTAGTAGGGGTTTAGTTTGATTGCGGCCCTTTGACCTGCGGACGCACTTATCCGTTGCTGGTTTCAATCCCTAGTAGGGGTTTAGTTTGATTGCGGCCATTTGCCCTGAGCGCTGAAGCCGCTAAGTACCGGTTTCAATCCCTAGTAGGGGTTTAGTTTGATTGCGGCGGGAGTGTAGGTCGCTCAACTTGGTATGGTATCGTTTCAATCCCTAGTAGGGGTTTAGTTTGATTGCGGCCGCCGGGGTCTGGGAGGCTTGAAATATATGGTTTTCAAGGTTCAGTTGCGTCTGACTGCAATCAATATATCGTTTCACCGATCGCCTGTCAAGAGGGCAAAATCTTAAATAGACCTCAAACTCTATCCCAGTAAAGCTTTCAGCATTTGCGTCTGACCCCCAAGAGGCAAAAACCACTGCAAACCCAGTCCTAGTAAAGCTTTGAGCCATTAAAATTCACCCCCTCCGTTTTACACCCACAGCCAGACGCAAAATCAAACCATAAAGATCGTAGTATCCAGCGGTGCCCGGCCGCCAATCCGCTCGATCTTGCCCTGACAGCAAGCGCACAAATAGTGAAACATGATACTGTCCTCTTCCGACTTAATCACCCTGTTGAGACGTTGGCGCATCCGGGCATACTGCGTATCCGTCACCTCGCAATGGAACACCGAATATTGCTTCCATTCCCCATAAGACTTGAGAATCTTGTGAATCTTAGTGCGACGCTTGTCCTCAGATATATCATAGCAAACCAGAACAAACATAACTTTATTCCTCTCTCTATTTCAAAACCAAAGGCGGATACTTGTCAATCTCACCCATCAAATACTTAGCCATCAGCCGCCCTTGAATTTCAAAAGCTTCTTGATAAGTACACAACTTTCCCATCACTGGATGCTTGAACTTTGACTGTTTCTTTTCCTCATAAAGCCGCAAGAATTTGTGCAGCGCTTCTTTTGTCAAAGAAACCGCACCGCTCAACGGTTCTGCTGTAAAATCATTAGGAGAAACTTTCTGCAAATTGATCGCAGACAAAACTACAGCATCAACTACCAAAGGTCGAAATTCTTCCATCAAATCCAGTGCTAAGGAAGGACGCCCATAGCGCTCGAAATGCAAATATCCCAAATACGGATCGAAGCCCACAATATTCACTGCACTTTGAACATCGTGCCGCAGCAGAGAATATCCCAAACTTAACAGAGAATTTACCGGATCTGTCGGCGGACGGCGACGACGAACTTCAAAGCTAAATTCCGGCACCCGAATCAGCCGATTGAAACAGCCAAAATAAGTTGCACTCCCCGCCCCTTCTAATCCTCGCAGGGAATTAATGCTGGAAGTTTTATCAATAGATGCGATGACTTGTTTCAATTGGGCGATCGATTTTTCAAAATCTTGTGGAGAATATTTGCGCTGACATTCTAACAAAGTAGTGCGGTAATTTTTGAGCTTTCCCCGTACAAAACCCCTGACTAAATGCACCGCTTGTTCCGATTCCCCAGCCGCTTGCCATTGAGCTTTTCGCACAAAGAGATTTTTTGTCATTTCTGGTTCCAACCTCCCTAAATAACGTCCATTTACAGTCAAAAAACTTAAAGGAATGTGGCGTTCCAAAAGTTCTACAACCACAGCCGGAGAAACTGTGGCGCGTCCCAAAGCAACAACGCCATCAATTTTAATTAACGGCACATCCAACAGATTTTTTTTGTCTGCTTTAACGGTAAGGCGTTCGTCAACTTTGCCGATAAACGCATCTTCTTGAGTGATGTAAACAGTTCCCATTGTGAATTCTCCTATTTGTCGGTTAACTTGCTTCTTGATAGCGCCGGACTTTCTCAGCAGCTTGCGGCAAGCATTGCTGATAAAGGCTGCAACCCTGACACCGCTTGCTGTAATTCGCCGGAGGCATTTTGCCGGTTTGCAGTAAAATTTGGATAGCGTTGATAGTTGCGATCGCCTCCAATCTCAACTCTTCAGAAATCTCCACCAATTGCCGCTGATGCGACTGCGCGTAATACACATATCCAGTCGCAATAGTTTTCCCAGTCATCTCCTCCAAACACAAAGCTTGCGCGCAAACCTGCAACTCGTCGTTATCCCATTCGCCCTTGCGCCCGCGCTTGTACTCGACGGGATACAACTCACCATCCGTTGATTCAATCAAGTCGGATTTCCCAATCAGCATATACTTTTCAGACTTCAGCCAAATCGCCCGCACCTGCCAAGTTTCATCGCGGTTGATTTCGCCCATCGTGTGGACGCGATCGTGCAAACTCGTCCCTTCGATGGTATACTGGTTGTCGGTGAACTCTCCCGCGCAAGACATCCGCCAGCAGCGGTGGGGACAGTAAGAGTATTGGTTCAGAAGTGCGATCGAAATGTAATCAAAATCGTTCATAATTTTGATGGTTTGTAGAAGATTGGTAATTTGAAATTAGGCCCCCGGCGATTGGAAATCGCGGCTACACAAACGATGTCCGCCTCCGCGGACGAAGAGGGTATTTGGAGATGAGAAATCATCGGTGAAATCTTCAACCCGCGGAGGCAGGTTTTGTGTGTGTACACGCGGTTTCAACCGCCGGGGAATCGATGAGAAATCATCGGGTGAAATCTTCAACCTGCGGAGGCAGGTTTTGTGTGTGTAGCCGCGGTTTCTAACCGCCGGGTAGAATCGATAAGGAATCATCGGTGAAATCTTCAACCCGCGGAGGCGGGTTTTGTTTGTGTAGACGCGGTTTCTAACCGCCGGGTCGAATCTATGGGTTTTACGTTAAACTCTTATTAACAGCAATCCGCCGAGTCATTCCCATCCCCATCGGAGTTTTCCTCCCCACCCCGCAGTAAAGCGCAAAATCCGCCAAAGCATTAATTTGCTTGATAACCAAAGGCTCCACATCTCCCAAAATCCGATAACTAACCTCCCCAACCATCCCAACAAAATTGATTTCATAATTAGTCACTCTTTCGCTTTTGATATTGACAAATGTCGAAAAAAGTGCATCTAATGAAAGCTCAGGAATCTCAATCCCGCTGTACTTATTCCAGCGACTGAGAAGACTGTTAAAAACGCATTCCCTAGTCGGAATCACCGAATCGAACTTGCCCTGTCGAAAAGTAGTCGGAGTCGCAAAACTGAAGGCAATTAAGCGGTTTGTTTCCGAGGCTTGTTCGTAGAGTTGAGCATAAGTACAAGCATTAACCCAAGGGCGATCGGGTTGAGGCGTACCGAAGATATTGGCGATCGACAAATCAGCCGGCCCCAAATGCCACGGCTTGGAGGGATTGATGTTCAGCCAAAGGTGAGTTAATTTGCCGAATAAAGAGTCATCAAGCAGACTAATTCGCCACCAACAGGGAGTATATTCGGGAATCGATTCTGCGTGTTCCCATTGCAAGGAATGGTGTTTTTTGAAAGGGCATTTTTTAGTTTGCAAAGGACTGAGGGTGAAAGCTTTGTCTGCTGCTGCATCGTGGAGGCGATCGCCGAGTTGCTTGTCAACGGAGCTCACGAGGGTGAGGAAGAGGGCGTGCAGGTGTCTTCCCGTCAGGTATCCGGGGGGAATTGGGGCCAGGGGAAGGATGTTGAGGATGAGGCTGTGCGGCATGGTTGTTAATGGTTGGTTGTGTGGATTAGGGTGCGATCGATGTTAAGTCGTCTCCTCTAATGCCTTGGTGTAGGTAATAATTACTGATTTTTTCTGAGCCGTACTGCCATACTGATATAATAATTTTTCATCAAACCCATTTGTTTTCAGCTTGATGAAAACTCCCGGCAGTTCTACAAAACCTAGTTCTGGGTTATAGGAATATTCTGGATTGCCATCTAGCATGGATGCACTATCATTACTTCGATGTATTTTGATGAGAATATCTTTTTGATAGGCAAAGCCCCAACGTAAATCACGCCTTTCCCAGGATGTCTTTTCTTGGTCATAGTAGCGTTCATAAACATGGGTATTTGCATACTGATTAGTTTTATCTTTTTTGATAGTTAAACGGTCAATTGGCACTGTAACTTGAGGCATATTCTCAATTTTGTCGCCGTGAGTTCCATCGTCATAAACTAATGTTGCAGATGGTGTCCAACTCCGAGTAACAACTAACCCTTTTTCGTGAGCGGGTTGACAAGTTAAGTCAGCACTGTAAACATAGTCATGAAGCATCGAAAATAGTTCTACTACTCGGTAGTCATCAACTTGTTGCGATCGCACAATACATTCCGAAATTTTCGCAGTGTTAAAATCAGTTAGCTGTTGTAGAGTATTTTGATAATTTTCCCATCCAGATTCATCCAGCGTATTAGCAAATTCTTGGATAGTATTCCCCACCAATATCACCTTAGCATCTGGAACATTACCCCGACGATTGCAGCGTCCAGCCCTCTGAATCAAGTTTTCTGGCGGACACATTTCGGAAATTAATATCTCACTATTCAAATCGCAGCCAACTTCGATCGCACTCGTAGTTATCAAAATGTAAGGCAAATCGTTTTCATCGCGATTTTTGACGTTTCTGTAGCGCGTCGATCGAGAAAATTCTGACTCTTTTGGAATATCAGAAATTCGACCATGATAAAGGAACAAAAATTGTCCTTGAGTATCAGTATTAAATCCCAACTCATCTTTAACCTGTGTGTAAATTTCGACTGCATCTGTGACAGTTTCAACTACAGCAATAATGCGACGGTTAGGTTGAGATTTCCACTCTCTTAGAACAATTTGAGCAACTTGAGTTTGGAACTCCAGAGGATTAGTTAAATTGCGCTGAACTTCATTCCGCCATTCAAAAGCTTTTGTTTCATAGCTTTGTTGCTGAAATTCGCGCAGGGCATTAACATTTTCAGGATTATTGATGTAATCAATTACTTTCAGATAATCAAAGCGATCGAGATGTTGTTGTGGCATTGTAGCAGTCATTAAGACGATCGATCGTCCCGCTTCATAGAGCGACTTAACTAAACTCTGAAAATTAGTAAAAGCAATTCGATCGTAGCTATGTGCTTCGTCAACACAAATGAGTGTCTTTTCACTATGAGTTTTATCCCGATGAATCCTCAAAGGAAAGACAAATGACTTTTGCTTGTCTCCAAAAGCAAAATAGCGATAGAGAAACTTGTCCAGTGTTGTTAAAATGACATCTCCCTTATAAAGATGACGGCGAGAATTGATTTTGCGATCGACTCGCTCCCCGTTTTGGTAAATTAATCGTTCCATTTGGGAACCCGTATCTACTACTAACGAAAATTCCCGGTTGAGATTTTCAGGTAAGGCAGAAAATGTCTTGATATACTGCTCAATCCTTTGTTTCTGATCTTCTACTAAACTCCGGGCTGGCAAAGGTAAAATTAAGCGATAACCTTTAGCTAAACATGGGAATACAACAGCCTCCATTTTGCCCGAACCAGTTGGAGCTTTGAGTAAAAATGCTGGGTTGGGATTGGCGATCGCATCCCAGACATCTTGTTGCATGGGGTTAGGAATATACTTGCCTTTGCTGAGTGCTTGATACGCAGTCTCGCAATTCCAATCCTTAGAACTATCTACTAACGAGTGAGATGTAATAACAACCCTTTTGGGCTGCTCTTTTTTAGCTTTTCCTTGATGAAATTGCCACCATTTTTTGACAATATCGTTGATTTTATCTTCCAGCTTATGAGGCTTATCTAACAAATTTTCTAGCTCTTTCTTGTCCTCTTCACTAAGTTTTAGTGACCAATAGGCAAAAGACAAGGGAATTGCGTCATTATTAAAAGGAAAAGGATCTATCCGATAAGTTGAATTGTCTGATTCGATCGTGGTATAATCCATGAATGCACGAGACTCTGCTTGTTCATCATTTCCAATCACTCGGCAAGCTAACTCTGCCTCAATCTGATCGCACATTTCCAAAATGTACAGTTCACGGGCATAAGTCAGAGGTTCTTTAGTCAAAATTTCTTCATATTTTTGTGACTCTTTTTTCAATTTATAAGCATCACGACTAATATCACCCACAGAGAAATCGTGATGTCCTATAGCCAGATACTTTGCCCAAAGATCGGGACTATCAGCTAAGAATCTATGCCCTTTGAAGGAGTAAATATATTCTTTAAATTTACCTTCTTTCGTGGCTTTAGCCTCCAGTTTAAATTTAGGCGGTTTGCCAATGTCATGAATTCTAGCAGCTTCATCAACTCGTGCTTTTGATTCTTCCCGTTCAGTTTCCGTGTTTCCTGGAAAATCCTCAACTTTCCAAGCTTTGACTAGCTTTCTGACATTACCAACATGATTGCCAAGAGGCTGAAAGTAAACTACATCAGGAATAGGATTAGTTTTGTCTGGGAAAAATACTCGACCGAAATCGAAACTGCGCTGGCGTTTTTGCTTAGACATTAACTTCACCTCTTAACAAGTTAACAAGGGATACGGGAATATAAATTTCCCCATCGGTGTAGTAATCAAGAGTTGGAGTCTCATCCCCTTGTTTTGGGTAATAGGCAGTAACAAAGGGAATAAATCCATCTACAGGAGTTCGAGTATTATCTAAAAATCCTGCCTCTTCTGAATCTGTTTCATCATTAGTTTGCCAGTGGTAGCGGTAGAGATTGTAAATATCACAGCCGCCGATAAATTGACCGCTTTGCAACAAGGCTTCCATCGGTACAATGGTTGATGGATAAGCTTGAACTATCTCGCATTTCAACTCAATGAGTTCAGAAACTTCTGTGACTACAGCAAAACCTTCTTTACCAAGTTTGCACCCATAGGTTTCTAAGTCTTGGAAATGTTCTAAACCTTGTAAAGATTCACTGACAACATAACCCGTCAGTTCTTCTACAATTAAATATTCCCAAGTGTGAAGTTGAAAGTTTGCTTTGTCTTTCTCCACATACAAGCGGGAAAATACATCGTGATTAAATTCGCGCATTCCTTTGCGATAGGTTTTATGAACTCCTCGCCAAGTGTTCAAGCTAGGATAAGCTCCTAGCGCTACATAATGACGGGGTAAAGCATAAAACGGTGGGTCATCTTTGTTGATTCGAGTTTCAGGAATTTCTAACCCTACACTGAGCATTCCTAGTCTTCGTAAAAATCCCGATAGAGTTGTTGGCGGTACAAAAGGATAGGTGGCAATATTAAGAATTGACCCCGGCAGAATGCGGAATGTCATTGCTGCCGTAGGTGTGATGGTGAGTTTTATGCAGTACATAGATCACGCTTGTAAAACGGTTTCAACGAAGTTCGCGGCGCATTCTTGTAATTTCTCTAATGCTGCATTGCCAATCCAGCGATCGAAGTAAGTTGCTTGGATGCGATCGGTGTTATTTTCTGGATATTGGGCAAGACGGAGGAAGTCTGCGATCGCCTGTTGTGGATCTGTGACAGATGGGGAGACGATCGGGCGTTTTCCTCTGGGTACTAAGTAGCGATCGACAACTAATAATGGTTGATTTTCTGATTCGGCGATCGCAATCCCCTTGGGGTTTCCTGAACCAATACGTGGTAAAGAATCCAAAAAAGCATAGGCGACAGAGGAAAAATCTCGATCGGTAATACTCAACGCATGATTAGAAACCGGATAGAGAATACCAGGCTGATTATACTGACGCTTAAATGGTATGGGTGTTTCATCCTTTTGATTTACCAGACGTGCCGGGTGCATTGCCCGTTGCTTTTCTACTGGATAAATATCTTGAACTGCAACACCGCCACCGTGGGTAACGCGACCAATTAAAGTGCTTTTTCCGGGGTCAAGTGCGCCATAGGGAGCGCAAATTGGACAGTCTGTTTTGGCGCAAGTTTTAGGAATGCCACACTGTTGTTTATCTCCTAGGAGTTCCCCACTTTTTACAGGAGCCCACAGCAAGCAGCGACGTTCAACTCCTCGCCGTTTTGTTGGGGAAATATAACATTTTTCGATAGATTTCCCATCCTTAGTAGTGAGCTTCACTATCTCCACCAAGTTGACATTAACTTGCACTTCATGTCCAAAATAAAGCTCCTGCGAACCTTCAAGAATGGCATAAATGTCAAAGTGCATCCGAGGATTGTTTTCATCAGTTTTAGGTAATCCACTCGTTACTTTGGATTGCTTAACCGTCTCAGAAGTATTTTCAGATTCGTCATTAGTTGTTTGACTTTTTTTGGCAGGCATGATTAGTTTTTCTCCGTTGTAGATTTCAATTTGCGAACCAATTCAGGAAAACGAGTATAGAGAGAAAGTTTTAAGTTATAAGTTAACTCATTCCACTCTCGATCTTGACTGTAACCATTTTCAGCAAAGTAGGTATAAGCTCTCATCACATCATCAGCATAAAGAGTCAGCCAAGTCTGCTGTTTTTCTGCATCTTTTTCTTCTCGGTTGGTGATTTTTAATTCCTCCAATAAGTTTTTTGTCTGTTCATAAACAAAGTAGTTTTCTGGGTTGCAATAAAGTCTTGCTTGGACATTTGTTTTTTTCTGATCGCCAAGGGTGGCGTAGTAGCAAAAAGCAACTGCATCATCAACTTTTTCAATGATTTTACTTACTTCTCTTTCTGCATCTTCTGTTTTCATTGCCTTTTTAGCTGTACTTTCCAAAGATTGAGCAAAGGCATAGGTTAAACCAGTTAAAGATGTCACATCCCTATATAATTTTGCTCTTTTAGCGATTTGGTTTGATGAATCCATATCTACTCCTTGTGATTCTAAGTTTTCTTCAAAGATTTTCCAGTAAAGTTGGCGAACTTTCTCTAGTTGCAAAGAGTTAACTTTAGCAGCAGCCTTTGTCACATCATATTCAGCAATAAAGGGTAAATCATCCTCTATATAGCGAACAGCATCGCCCAGAGTCATATTAATTTCCTTACCAGTAATTATAATTGATTGACTATAACCTTCGATCAGTCCCTTGATGAATACTAGATGTCTACTGGCTAGTTGTTTTGACTGACTTCCCTGAATAATCAGCGAGAATTTAAAATCAGCTAAAACCTCAACGGGAAAGATTGATGCTACTTTGGCTAGCGCATATTGAACCTGACCAAGTTTCTGAGATGCTAAATCACCGCCACCAGTTCGATCGGATGCTAAAACTACATATCGACCCGCACTTAAATGTAACTCTTTATTAGTTAACATTCTAATGTAGTCTTTAACTTTGAGTTTAGCAGGTTCACTTTGATTCACTGGTTCAAGTTTCAAAATGATACTTTCATCAGTAACTTTTAGAGGTGAAGCAAAGGCTAATGCTGAACAAGAACCACAAATATAAGGTCGATCTTCGCTTGATGATGATTGACGGCGCTGGGACGGCCGCTCAAACATAAATCTGGCTACTTTCCATTTAGCATTTTCCAGAGCTACGCCGCAGGAATAGCAAAAATGTTTACCGTCATCTCCAGCCGATCGCACTTCTGTGATACTTGGCTGTTCGCTCAGCAATGGTTCAGGGAATGGATCGCTTGGCGGATTTTCTAAAAGGCGATACATCTCTAAAATACACTGAGTAAAGATGTCTCCACGAGTTGCATTGATCTGGTCTGTAGCCGTTTTAGTGAAACTTTTAGAAATGTTAACAATGTCTTTGAACCGAGCGGGGTTTTGTTGGCGATCGTACTGAATAAACTTAAATGGTTCACCATCTGCCTCTGCAAGCAAGCGAATCTTTTGTTGGACAGACTCTTGAGTGAAAATGGTTTGAGCAACCAACTTTTCTTGCTGTTTGTGTAACTTGTTTATCTGTGCTGTTTTTAACCCTGAGTCTGCCAATTCACTTTTGATTTGATTTAGCTCTTGCGTTATAGACTGTTGCTCTTTCAGGACTTTACCAAAGGACTTTTGAAAAGCTTCGTTGTACTTTTTCGCTTCCTTTAACTGCATCTCCTCCTTGTCTAGTAACTTTTTTGCTGAAGATGTGCGGTCTTTTTCACTTAGTTCGGGATCATCCAGTTCTTTTTTGAGATAGTCAATATCATTTTTACGCTTTGTTTGACGCTGTTCTACCTCCCGAACAACTGCCAAATACCAAGCCGCTAAAACATTCGATTGCTCCTGTGTCAAAATCGGAATTTCCAAGGTACTGAAACCGCGTCCAGCCAGAGTGACACTATTGAGCATGACAATGAATGTCTGTACTAATCCTGGTAAATTGTGCTTGGTGTGGCCATAAGTTGAGAAAGCTACATTTTCGATAAACTCTCGCCAATATTGACTAAAATCTGCTGGTTCTTTTCGATGGGGAATGAAAACCTGTACGTGATAGTCACTTTCATGGAGTACCGTTATTTGATATTGCTTCTGCAAATACTCTAAAAATCTATCTATGGCGCTTTCAATAGATAACTTTGCCTGTAATTCTCCTGGTAATGGCGATTTGTACAAAATCTTGGTTTTGCCAATATCTTGACCTTGATAGATTACTCTATTTTCTTGAAAATCAAGTTGTGGTAATTTGTTAGTATTTAGGTTGCGGGTGAGTCTTAATTCTCGAATTAGCTTGGAGTTTGCAAAGGTTTGCGCGATCGCCACCACATCTGACTGACTCGCTAATGCTGCAATCAACTCTGATTTCTCAGCAGATATGACACCCGCAGTCAAGGCACTAATCAGTATTGTCGTTTGATTGCTCTTATTCATCCGATTTTGTCTCTTGATGAAGTTTTTGTATGTGGGAGTCTGCAAAAACGATGCCGACTCCCATCTTCTCGTTGCTCTAGAGCTTTTACTGACAGTCGGCGTAGGATGTCACATCACCTTCAGAATTAGTGATGTCGAGCCACATCAAATCTGTAACTCGCCTTTTGAGCTTCTCAACCTGCATCAGAAGGTTCTCAATCTGTTCCTGATACTCAGCAATTTCTCTTGCAATCAAATCTGATTCGTACATTAGCCGTCTCCTTAGTAAAAAAGTTTTCACCAGGGCCAGTCGCCATGCTACCTTTGAGATTGCGAGTCTACATTGGTAGTCTGAGCTTCCTGCTCTGGCTGCCTTTCAGATTAACACAAAATTTTAAAGTCCGTAGCATATGGAGGTAGTCACCGAAGCTCAGTTATGCTATGATGGTATGTAGCCTCTCAAAAATCCCTCTATCAGAGATTGAAAATCGAGACATATAGAGGTTGAGAATTTTATTCTCTAAAAACATAAATACCTATCAGGGGTCGCTAGCCAGAGTTTTGCTCTGGCTTTTTTAATAGCCTGTGTAAAACCCTCATACTCTATCCGTAAATAACTTATAATCTGAGAATAGCGCGACTCACAGAGGTTGTCAAGCAATTACACTATAAAAGTGTCCGTATAAATGACTCGTCAAGATCAGTCCATTACCCTCTCCGTTTCCGATCGCGACAAAGCCGAGTTAGAAGCCCTAGCCCTAGAATTCGGCATGAAGTGGGGCGATCGCCCGAATATCTCTAAGCTGGTAAAAGCGATCGCCCAACATAAACTCCTAATTGCCACTAACAATGATTGGAAAGACAGCCGATTAAAAGCCCTCAAACACGCCGTCGATGCCTTAACAGATATCGGCAAAATTCAAGAAGCCAAAATTATTGCTCAACTGCTACTCGATCGCAGTGAACTTCCAGAGCCCCTGCGGAGAGAAATAGAGGCATTTTTAAATAAAACCTCTATTCCTTGGCGGTTAGAGATAGACCGTTATATGAAGCGGAACCAACCCTTTGAACTCACCTACCAAGATGCAGCCGATCGCACTTGGCACTTCCACATCCGCCATGCTCAAATCAACCCGCATGAAGATCGAGAATATCTTGATTGTTGGTGTGAAGAAACAGAGGGGAATTACGATTTGCCAGAACTGAAGCATAATCGGTGTTTCCGTTTAGATCGGATTCCAGAAGCCGCGATCGCACCTATTGACGGAAAATGGTTGCCCAGTTTAGCCGAGATTGAGGTAGAAATGCACCTTTTCCGAGGTTTGGCGTTTGCCTACAAAACGAAAACGGGTGAAGATACGTTCAATGAATGGTTAACAGACTCTCCGCAAGTGCGACGAATAGTTAAGAAAGTATCCAATACTTTTTGGTTTTTCCGAGAAATATTGCGGTATGGGGAAGATTGCGTCATTGTCTCTCCAGACAGCGTGCGCGATCGCTTCCAACAAAAACTGATCGCCCTCTGCCGTCAGTACAACATCAACATCCCCGATTAGCCGTTCCCCGAAAAACGCACAGGAACTCAAGAAACCGTAATATCGTGTCCCGTCGATTGACAACGATCTGATCGGTTCGTAGTGTGGACTTTAGTCCGCAATCATCAGCGGACTAAAGTCCACACTACGAACGAACTGTTTTTGTTACGACGATTGATCGGACATGATATAACTCCAAAAAAAAGCAGCCCGTTACAGGCTGCACATCGAAAAAACCGTTGTTTAGTTGGAGGAGAAAACTTTTAAATCGAATTCAAGTTGCCGTTATATCAAGTCTCTGGGACTCCGGCAGGGCGATCGGCTGCCAACCGATTTTGCCATCTTTATCTACCGCTGACTCACCTTACCATCAGAACAAAACTGCAAATCCTCGTTACGCTGAAAGTTCGTTGACCATTTTCACCCGGCCTCTGATTACTGCCCGCAGCAGGCGGTTGACACAGCATCTATCTTCGTCATTCAGCGACTCGTCTAAGGTGGCTGCCATCAAACCGTAGCGATCGGCTAAAGTCAAAACGCCTGTATCGGTTACAGAAGCGAGGATTTCAGAGATAGCGCCGGGGAGGAGTTGTAAAGCGTTCATGGCAGTGCGGTTGAATTCGATATATTCATAATCCCTCGGTTTCCTCAAAAGATCAGTGATATTAAGGAGGTTCCGCAGGTGATTATTTTGGATGAAAGCAAGTGATCCGAGTAGAGTAAATGTGTGACGCGAATCACGGCGCTACAGGTGCGGCGAATTGCATCCCAGCCTAACCTTTGGTAGGACGCGGGATTGATGGCGTTTCGCTAAAATGATTTAATCTCTCAACCAGTTCAATTTTTACCCTGTACCGAAAATGCTTGATTTTCTCAATCCCATTTTGGGCCGCAAGCCCGATCGCATCAAAGCCCATGTTGAAATTTATACTTGGCAAACCTGTCCGTACTGTATCCGCGCCAAAACTTTGCTGTGGTGGAAAGGCGTCAATTACACGGAATACAAAATTGACGGCGACGAAGCTGCTAGAAATGCCATGGCCGATCGCGCTAACGGCAAGCGCAGCGTGCCCCAAATATTTATTAACAACCAACACGTCGGTGGCTGCGATGACATTCACAAACTTGATGGAGAAGGACAATTAGATTCGCTGCTAGCTCAAGCAGCCGTTTAAATACTCTTTGTATTAGGTTCGTATTAGGTTCGTAGTGAGGACTTTAGTCCTTAAATTTCCCAAGAAAGGACTGAAGTCCTTACTACGAACCTTGGGAAGGACTGAAGTCCTTACTACGAACCTTGGGAAGGACTGAAGTCCTTACTACGAACCTTGGGAAGGACTGAAGTCCTTACTACGAACCTTGGGCAAATTTACTTAGGTTATCTTGCCGCCATTTAGCATCTGTACGCCTGTTTGTTTGCAGTTCTAAGACCCGAATCCTGTTATTTGCTAGAAAACTTAATTTTTCTTTGAACTGCTCCCAATCGTCGATTATCTCGTGTTCCACGCCGTAAGTTGCACACAATTGAGCAAAATTGATATCCTGCGGCGTAGCAAAAAACTCTTCAAATGGCGGGTCAAATTTAGCAACTGGCAACATTTCAAAAATCCCGCCACCGTTGTTATTAATTAAAATAATTGTCAGATGACCGACAAATTTATTTTTAATTAAAAAACCGTTTGTATCGTGCAAAAGTGTTAAATCGCCTGTTAACAAAATGCTGCTTTGATTGCGGTGGGCGACTCCTAAAGCTGTTGACAATGTGCCGTCTATGCCGTTGGCGCCGCGATTGAAAAATGGTTTTATTTCTAAGTTGTTTGGCTTCCAGAAAAATTCTACATCTCTAACGGGCATACTGTTGGAAATAAATATTGGTGTGGCTGGTGGCAATATTTGGGAAAGCAGCCAGGAAACTTTGGGCTCGATGATGTTGTGAATTGCTGCAAAGTTTCGATCTATTGTTTGTCTGATTTGGGTTTCTGTGTTGTGCCACAGTTGGATGTATTCGTGGGATGGAGAGATAAGAACCCCCCCTAGCCCCCCCTTGGTAAGGGGGGGGACATGAGGGGAGTTCCCCTTGGTAAGGGGGAGGATTTGAGGGGAGATATTATTAGTGGTAGCAGAGGTTTGAACCCCCCCTAGCCCCCCCTTGGTAAGGGGGGGGACAAGAGGGGAGTTTCCCTTGGTAAGGGGGGGGATTTGAGGGGAGATATTATTAGTGGTAGCAGAGGTTTGAACCCCCCCTAGCCCCCCCTTGGTAAGGGGGGGGACAAGAGTTAATAGAGTTGCGAGGTTTTCTATGGAGGTTCGTAGGTGAATTGTTGGGCCGTGTAGGGGATCTAAGTTGTGGTGGCTGGGGTCGATTATGTAGCGTTTGGGTTGGGTTTTTTCTAGCCAGTTTCGGAGTTCTTTACTTGTGGGTAAGTCTCCGATTTGAATGGCGATTTCTGGGGTTAATTTTTCTGCTAGTTCGCGGTTTCGCAGGATTAAGTCGTAGGTGGAAATTAGATGAGGGTTAAGTTGGGCGCGGTTTCTTAAGGGCGATAGTCCTTCTGCTAATACTGGCCAGTTTAATAGTTGGGAAATTTTGCCGATCGCACTACAATACTTTTCTGCATTTTCAGGCTGGGCTACACCTGCAATAATTATCCCCCTGCTGCACTTCTGCCATTGTTCTATTGCACTTCTTTCTCCCCCCCTTAGCAAGGGGGGGCTGGGGGGGGTAGAAGTTTCTGCTGCAACAATAGATTCTATTGCACTTCTTTCTCCCCCCCTTAGCAAGGGGGGGCTGGGGGGGGTAGAAGTTTCTGCTGCAACAATAGATTCTACTGCACTTCTTTCTCCCCCCCTTAGCAAGGGGGGGCTGGGGGGGGTAGAAGTTTCTGCCGCAAAAAAGGGTTCTAATCCTGCAAAGAAATCTGCGATATCGAATTGTGTTTCTAATGATTCTACAGCAATATCTGAAACGGGTACCAGGGGATCGCGCAGGGGGATGTTGAGGTGCACGGGGCCGGGTGTCGGAAAGGTCGATCGCTCGATCGCATACACGATCGTCTGTCGCAGATAGTTTAGCATCCCAATGGACGCAGCAGGGATGGCTAATTCCGCTTGCCAGTTCGGATAATTGCCGTATAGTTTAATTTGGTCGATCGCTTGTCCGGCATGACAGTCGCGCAATTCGGGGGGTCTATCTGCTGTGAGAATTAGCAGCGGAATTCGACTTTCACGGGCTTCGATAATCGCCGGATAAAAGTTGGCTGCGGCGGTTCCAGAGGTACAAATGAGGGCGGTTGGTACACCGGATTTTTTGGCGGTTCCTAAGGCGAAAAAACTTGCAGATCTCTCGTCAAGTATAGGGATAGTTTCTATTAACTTATTCTGGGCGAAGGCTATGGTTAGCGGGGCCGATCGCGAACCGGGACAAATTACGGCTGTGGTTAGTCCCAGTCGCTGCAATGTCTCGGCTATTATGGAAGCCCAGAGGGTGTTTGTGTTCCGAAAGTCAAGCATTTTGTTGTTTTGGCGATCGCTAATATTTTATGATATATAACGGTTCTCAATCAAAGCTCAAGAAACCAGGTTTTTTCGAGATTGAGGGTTTTTGGCTAGTATTGGCTGAAAAACCCGGTTTCTGGCTACCCATATCTAAATCTTAAGTTACCAAATTTGTCGCTACATAGTTATGAGATATAGCAGTTATCGCAAAAGTAAGGTATGCCCTATGCCCTATGCCCTATGCCCTATGTCTTATCTCATTTTTCGCTCGAAAGGCTATATTATTCTTAAACTAAAGCATTTAAAAGTGCTTGCAGTTTCAGTTGAATTTCTGCTAGTTCTTTCTCTGGTTCGGAACCTGCCACAATTCCAACACCAGCATGAAGTATAGCCCGAGATCCGTCGATTAAAGCCGATCGAATGCCGACAGCAAATTCGCCGTTACCAGTGCGATCGATCCAGCCCAGGGGTGCTGCATACAAAGAGCGATCGCAGCTTTCGCCGCCCCGAATTTGCTGTAGGGCGATATCCCTCGGTACGCCCGCCACGGCTGGCGTTGGATGCAGTTGGGCTAAAATTTTCAACAAGTGAATATCTGGGGGAATTCTAGCCCTGATTGGTGTCCACAAATGTTGAATGTTGGATAGTTGCAGCAGTCTCGGTAGCGAGGAAAAGTCGGGATGGATGCCGAGATGCAACAGGCGATCGACTATAAAGTCAATCACAGCTTGATGTTCTCGAATATCCTTTTCGCTGTTGAGTAAATCTTTGCCTAAATTACCATCTTCTGCTTCAGTTTTTCCCCTCGGTGCAGAACCGGCTAAAGCATCTGCGATTAACTGATTGTTGTGAATGCTAATTAAGCGTTCTGGACTGGCACCGATAAATTGCTGACCTTTGCCGTTACTGGTAGAAAACACGTAGCAACCTGGATAGGTGAGGCGCAAGTTATTTAAGGAATCTATTACGCTAAAAGGTGTTTGGCAAATGACATTTATAGCTTGGGATAACACAATTTTACTGAAATATTTAGACTCGATTAATTCTAAAGCGGACTTGACAGATTTTTTAAATTGAGCGGCATCATTCACAGGAATTTGTTTTAATGGAAGTGAGTTTTGGCTGTTAATTAATTTGATGTATTTTTGAGAGGCAATTTTATCAAATTGTTTGCTAATGGTTTCAGTAATAATTTTAACATTTATATCTCTATCTATTTTGGCATTGGCGACAATTGTACAGCTATCGTTGAGGCGAGTAATCTGCCATTTTGGTAAAAATATGGTGCCGGGGGGAAAGTAAGAATTGGTTGCGACATTCTCATCAAAAAAAGCAAAGCTACAAAAAAAGTGCGGCCCGCTAAAGGGCAAACGTTCCGTACCGATGGTAATTGTCCGGGCTAGACAAGATTGAATAAAATTTTGAGCGAGGGCAAATCGATCGCTTCCTGCTACTGTGAGATGGATTGCCGAATCTAGGGCGGCGATCGCAAAACTGTTGCCGGCAATGGGGTCTCTTTTTTCAAAATAAAAGTGTCTGTCATCGGGTGTGGCAATTTCTTGCAGTACCGCTAGCGGATCGACGGGGGAAAATTCCTGAGAAATACTAACTATTTTTGTTTGATCTTTTTCGGTTAAAGACTGCTGGCAATCTAACAGCAACTGATGCAGTTGATTGCGGTCTTGCAAAAGATTGGCGCGGTGCGGTATTACTGTCATGAAATCGAGAATAGCAGATTTGTCAGAAAGAGTGCGGTTTTGTCCCGCTATAATCGAATACGCGATTGATAAGTCGGCGGTTGAAACCGCCACTACACAAACGAAGTCCGCCTCCGCGGACTGAAGAAGATAGCGTAATTTTAACCGCCCACTCTTCAACCCGCGCACCATCCGGGTTTTGTTTGTATAGACGCGGTTTCAACCGCCGGGTCTTCTTATCCCAAGCGTATTGCGCTATAATCCCTATTTCGATCTAACCACGCTCGGGCGATCGCCAAACATGACCTTTCGAGTTTCCCGACTGTTTGGGCGCGCTGGAGGGAGAAAACAGACGATTGCGCGATCCATCGAAACATTTAGACATAAAACTTAAGATTGAGAGGGCGACTCTCGCTAAAAGGCGATCGACCCCGCAGAGGTTTGCAGGTGGGCATTACCGGGCGTGCGAGAGCCCGCAAAGGCTATCAACGGATGCCGGAGGCGCACTCAAGCGGAGACTTAGCAGACATTCTTCACCAATAAAATTGTAAAATTACCAAGCTGCTATCAATTGCATCAAGTTTGTGTAATGACAACAAAGATAATTGAGCGTTCAAATAGTAAATTGTGGCTGGCGGCAATCAAGCCGCCCATGTACAGCGTTGCTGTCATTCCTATTTCTGTAGGAACTGCAATTGCTTTTGCCGAAACTCAAACGATTAATGCGTCAATTTTTTCGACATTTTTAATTTCAGCCATTTTAATTATAGCATGGCTGAATCTCACCAATGATGTATTTGACTCGGAAACAGGGATAGATAAAAATAAAGCACATTCCTTGGTCAACTTAACCGGAAATAAAGCTTTAATTTTCTGGCTTGCCAATCTATTTTTAGCAATCGGAGTGTCGGGAATCTGCGGTATTTCCTGGTGGCAAAAAGATCCAACAGTAATTTTGCTAGTAGTTTTGTGCTGCGCCCTCGGCTACACTTATCAAGGGCCGCCGTTTCGTTTGGGCTATCAGGGTTTAGGCGAAATTATTTGCTTTTTTACCTTCGGCCCGCTGGCTTTAGCTGCTGCTTATTACAGTCAATCTCAAACTTGGTCTGCTACTAATTTTGCAGCTTCGGCTATCGTGGGAATTACTACGAGTATCATCTTATTTTGTTCTCACTTCCATCAAGTTGAGGACGATTTGGCGGCGGGTAAAAAATCGCCTATCGTGCGACTTGGTACGCAGAAAGGCGCGCAGTTGTTGCAGTGGTTGTGCGGCAGCGTTTATGCTTTGACTGTGCTGTTTGTGGCGCTGCGAATCTTCCCAATTTGGACGCTGTTGATTTTTGGAAGTTTGTTTTTTGCGATCGACCTTTGCCGCCATGTCGCAAACTATCACGACCAACCCGCAAAGGTCAGCAACTCTAAGTTTATCGCAGTGACACTGCATTTTACGAGCGGTTTGCTGCTAGCGCTGGGGTTTGTTTTGTAGTTTGGGCGACGATCGAGAGTTTCGGTAAAATAGAACTATGGTTTGTAGTGAGGACTTTAGTCCTCTCTCCAAGATTTTAGTCGATAAGGACTAAAGTCCTTACTACAAACAGTTTGATATTGAATCGAAAACAAGGAGAAGCAAATCATGAGTACGCCAGTAGAAACTAGCCCAATCCTCACCCTAGAAGAAATTTATAGTCTGTATCCTGATGAGTGGGTACTTATTGTCAATCCTGAATTAGATGAAGAATTAAGTGTGATTCGAGGTGAAGTTTTAGCCCATGCAACAGAACGCGATGAAATTTATAGTAAGCTGTCATTAAGAAATGGAAAATCGGTGGCAATAGAATACACTGGCGCTATCCCTGATAACATAGTAATGATATTGTAATAAAAATAGGAGCTTAACGGTGTAGATGAACAAATCTAAAAAATATCAATTTCACTATTCGTTAACTGGCAACAAAAATCAGCCACTAATTTTATTACTCCACGGATTCACGGGCAACAGTCAAGACTTTAGCAGCGTGATTTCCTTACTATCTAAAAATTATTGCTGTCTCGCCGTTGACCTTCCCGGTCACGGACAAACCAGAGTCAGCGGCGACGAAAGTTGCTACAATATGTCAAATACAGCCCAAGCATTGATCCACTTATTAGATGATTTACAAATAGACAAATGTTTGTTGTTGGGCTACTCAATGGGCGGGCGACTGGCGCTGTACATGACATTACATTTTCCTGAAAGATTCGAGAAAGTCGTGTTAGAGTCAGCTTCTGCGGGATTGAAGACGGAAAAAGATCGATCGCACAGACGGCAAGCCGATTCACAAACAGCACAAAACCTCGAAAATAGCAACATCAAAGATTTTATCTTAAACTGGTACGATCGCCCTTTATTCAAATCATTACAAAAATCCCCCAAATTCCACCAACTCATAGAAAGCCGCTTAACCAACAATCCCTTAGAATTAGCCAAATCTCTGCGTAACATGGGAACCGGCAACCAGCCTTCTCTATGGGGAAAACTCGCCCAAATTCAAATCCCCCTTCTCTTGCTAGCGGGAGAAGATGATGATAAATTTCAACGTATCAATGCAGAAATTGCCAGCTTGTGTCCGGCTGCTACTCTGAAGATTGTACCAAACGCCGGTCACAATATCCATTTTGAAAGTATTGATAAGTTTGGAGAAGTTGTGAGACAATTTTATGATTAACGAGTATTCAGAAACCAGGTTTTTTACTAAAATCATTCGTTGTTACCGACAAATTAGCTAAAAACCCGGTTTCTTTCGTCTTAGTGATGATTAACGGGTAGTCAGAAACCGGGTTTTTTACGAAAATTCTTCGTTGTTACCGACAAATTAGGTAAAAAACCCGGTTTCTTTGGCCTTGGTGACAATCGACTAAAAAGTAAATGTTATATCAATTCGACTTTCGCACCTATCAGCGAAAATTTAAGCGTCCATTGCAAACAAGTCACGGTATTTGGGATATGCGAGAAGGAATTATCCTCCGATTGATTGACGAAAATAATCGCATTGGTTGGGGAGAAATTGCCCCGCTGAGTTGGTTTGGTTCGGAAAAGTTTGAGGAAGCATTAGATTTTTGTCAACAGTTACCCGCTAATATTGATTCTGACATAATTTTTGCGATTCCCGCTGAATTACCAGCCTGTCAATTTGGCTTTGAGTCAGCTTGGGAAAATCTGGGCAAAGCAATCGAAAATACACACAGTCAAGACAAAATTCCGAAAAATCAGTGTAGCGGTTTATTACCCGCAGGTGAAACAGCTTTGCAGGTTTTACCAATGCTTTGGTTGGAGGGATATCGCACGTTTAAATGGAAAATTGGCGTTTCTGCAATTGAGGAAGAATTAACTATTTTTCAGCAGCTAATCGCAGCAATGGATGATTTAGCCGATCGCCAAACAGCACTTTTGCGCTTAGATGCTAATGGGGGACTCACCTACTCCCAGGCTGAAAAATGGCTGGAAGCTTGCGATACCGTGACAGCAACACCCGACTTGGGCGCCCAGATTGAATTTTTGGAACAGCCGCTGACGATCGCACAGTTCCCAGAAATGGTACGATTGAATGCTACCTATGCAACGGCGATCGCCCTAGACGAATCCGCAGCCAATCTCGATCGCATCCAAGAATGCTACAACCAAGGCTGGCGGGGAATTTTCGTCATCAAACCTGCGATTGGCGGTTCCCCATCCCAACTCCGCAAATTTTGTCAAACTCACAATATAGACGCAGTTTTCTCATCCGTATTTGAAACCAAAATTGGCAGACAAGCCGCCTTAAACTTAGCAACAAAATTATCTGTAAATAATCGAGTCCTAGGCTTCGGTACCGATAGCTGGTTCGACGACAATCAAGACACCTGGTTATCAGAAAGAATTGGTTGAAAGCCCGAACCATTTGAGGGAGAAATTAAAATCAAACTATTCACTACTCCAATCCTCTGACTTCTAGGTAGAGTTCGCTCTCGAACTGTCAACTGTCAACTGTCAACTGTCAACTCTTAAAAGCATCTATGGCAGAAAATATAACAGTAAATATTCACGATATCCCGTTAGAATTGCCCGACAATTGGCTAATCGGTGGTGACAGCGGCGAATTTGCTCGAATTGTCGATCGGCAATTGCAACAAATTACCCAAAATCAAACAGGAGAAACACCCCCAAAAATTTGCCTAGCCGAACCAGAACCCCTGCAATTTCTTGCCAGTTTTATCGCCGCCCGCACCGCCAAATGCCAAATTTTTCTCTGCAATCCCAACTGGGTAAAAGAAGAATGGGAACAAGTCTTTGATTTAGTCCAACCCGACCTAATTTTAAAACAAGATACTGACATAAAAAACACATTTCCCCCTCTCCCAGTCCGCGGAGGCGGACTTCGTTTGTGTAGCCGCGAATTCCATTCGCCGGGATTCCATCATTCACCCGAATTCCATTCGCCGGGATTCCATCATTCACCCGAATTCCATTCGCCGGGATTCCATCATTCACCCGAATTCGATTCACCCGAATTCCATCATTCACGACAATTACCTTCACCCGAAATTGACGAATTAGCTACAATAATGATTCCCACGGGCGGTTCCTCGGGAAAAATCCGTTTTGCCATCCACACTTGGGAAACCCTCACAGCCTCAGTCCAAGGTTTTCAAGAATATTTTCAACTTGACAAAATTAACTCATTCTGCGTCTTACCATTATACCACGTCAGCGGTTTCATGCAATTTGTGCGATCGTTCACAACCGGAGGAAAACTGGCAATTGCATCATTCAAAACACTAGAAGCAGGCGAAAAATGCGATGTCAAACCAGAAGAATTTTTCATTTCCTTAGTACCAACTCAACTGCAACGGCTGCTGCAAAAACCAGATACAACTAATTGGCTATCCCAATTTCGTGCCGTACTTTTGGGCGGTGCTCCCGCTTGGCCGGAACTTTTAGCCACAGCTAGAAAGCATCAAATCAAATTAGCGCCGACTTACGGCATGACAGAAACCGCCTCGCAAATCGCCACACTCAAACCCGAGGATTTTCTCGCGGGGAATAACACTTCCGGTCAAACTTTACCCCACGCGAAAATAACTATTTGCAGTGCTAGCGGCGAGATTTTGTGCTACAATCAAATTGGCAATATTAGAGTTAATGCTAAATCTTTAGCCTTGGGCTATTATCCTGAACGATTTGACGATTCCCCCTATTTCCAATTAGATGACTTAGGATTTTTCGATAAAAATAACTGCTTAAATATCGTCGGGCGCAGCAGCGACAAGATTATCACGGGCGGAGAAAACGTATTTCCTGCCCAAGTCGAAGCTGCCATTAAGAATACTAATTTAGTGGCAGATGTTGCTATAATTGGCTTACCAGACAAAGATTGGGGGCAAGTCGTTACGGCTGTTTGGGTTCCCGCTAATTCCGAAGTTACTGTCAAAAACTTGCAAGCAGCAATAGAAGATAAGTTGAGCAAATTTAAACGACCAAAAAATTGGGTTGTCGTCACACAATTGCCCAGAAATGCTCAAGGCAAACTCAATCGAGAACAATTACAAGAACTAGCACTCAAAAAGGTTCGTAGTGAGGACTTTAGTCCGCATAAATAAAAAAACTAAAAGGTTGGTTCGTAGTGAGGACTTTAGTCCGCATAAATCAAAGGACTAAAAGGTTCGTAGTGAGGACTTTAGTCCGCATAAATTAAAGAACTAAAAGGTTCGTAGTGAGGACTTTAGTCCGCATAAATCAAAGAACTAAAAGGTTCGTAGTGAGGACTTTAGTCCGCATAAATCAAAGAACTAAAAGGTTCGTAGTGAGGACTTTAGTCCGCATAAATAAAAAAACTAAAAGGTTCGTAGTGAGGACTTTAGTCCGCATAAATCAAAGGACTAAAGTCCTCACTACGAACCTATATCTATTAATCTACACCTAACAGCCTTCTAGTCTTCTCAGCTTCTTGCCTTTGAAAGTCCACAAACTTCAACATTTGGTAAAGTACCTCTATTTGCGGCAACTTAATACCTGCTTTTTGGGCTACCCGCATGGGATTGCCAAAAATTGCCTCAACCTCCAGAGGACGCGATTCATCGTAATCAATTTTCATGCTGGTGCGGTAAGGCTTCATTTTATGAGTGTATTCCAGCATATGCGGGATAAAATCATCGGGAATAATGCGATCGCAACTTTTGGCCCCTGCTACCACTTCCCTCATGATATGCTCAACTAAAATCAGAGTATTCGGATTCGCCATCAGTTCGTCGGTTCTCGCATCCAAAATCACAGACAGTCCGTTATAAGGAATATTCCAAACCAGCTTTTTCCACCTAGATAACAGCAAATCTTCGCTCATTTTAATGGGAATGTGAGCGCGTTTAAAATCCCTAGCAATATGGTGCAATCTATCAGTAATACCGATGGGTTTGTAGTCTTTGGCATATTCGCCTAGCGTGATCGTACCGTAATCTAGGTGGCAGATATGACCGGGGCTGACTTTATAAGAACAGAGAAAACACAGCCCGCCCACCACTCGTTCTGCACCGACAATTTTAGCTACTTCCGGTTCGGTATTCAGTCCGTTTTGCAATACTAAAACCGCGCCGTTATCCTTTAATAGAGGAGGCAAAAGTTTTGGCAACAAGTGATTTTGAGTTGTTTTCAACGCGACAATTACTACGTCGCACTTAGGCATTTTGTTCGCGTCGCGGTAGGCGCGGACTTGCGGGAGGGTGAAGTCGCCTTCGGGAGACTCGACAATCAAACCATGTTTTTTGACGCGCTCGTAATCGCTACGCAGCAAAAAATTAACTTCTAAACCAGCTTTTTGCAGTCGAGCACCGTAGAATCCGCCTAAAGCTCCCGTGCCGACTATGGCATAATTGCGATTTGTCATAAGAAGAAGGAAGAAGGAAGAAGAAAGAAGGAAGAAGAAAGAAGGAAGAAGAAAGAAGGAAGAAGGAAGAAGAAAGAAGGAAGAAGAAAGAAGGAAGAAGGAAGAAGGAAGAAGAAAGAAGGAAGAATGCTTATACCAGCTCGTTTTTGATTCTTCTGTATTTTACGTTTAATTAAGTGGAAATACTTAATATATCGCCTTTCTCAAAAAGATGAGGTATGGCTGGCAGCCCACACAACCTTTAGACTAAGAGGGCCCAAGCCCAACAACGTACCTCGTCTTTCTGAGAACCGCTATAAATAAGTCAGAAGAACTTTTAAACTGGGAGCATCTCAGTTTTTGTAAAAAGCATTTTTTTTATTGTAGTGCGAGCTTAAGAGCTCGCGTATTGTACAATATGCGAGCTCTTAAGCTCGCATTATAAATGCAAAACAGAGATGCTCCCTTTAAACTAAACAGAAATTTGACTGTCATTCCCTGCGATTATTTAAATATTGAAGTTATCTAAAATCTCAACTCTCAAATTGCCTCATCCACTGCATTAAGTCTTCAGATAGCTGTTTTTTGGTTCGGCTAACTGCATCGATGCAGACGTGCTTAGTCAGAGCTTTAGCCGAGCTTCTTCCTGCAACTTCCCCTGAAAATACTTGATAGGCAATTTCAAATTCATCGCCTCCAACTTGTGTGGGCGTCAATTGAATCGTCAGCCGATCGCCCGCAAACAGTGGACGATAGAAATCTACACTAGCATGAATTATCGGAAACGCAACCTCTCGATCGCCAAAAAATGCTCTGAGATTGACTCCCGATGCTGCTAGAGATGCCTCGTAAGCTTCGTGGCACATCGCCAAAACGTTTGCAAAGTAAACGACTCCAGCAGCATCGGTATCTTGAAAGCGCACAGTGCGGGTGTAAGTAAAAGGCATTTGAGGTAGTCGCGGGCGATCGCAAATTAAAGCTGAATTTTACCAACTATCATATAGGTAAACCAGCACTTTTGCAGCGATCGCCTGACTCAGAAGGCGCTAATTTTGATATTCTCAAACTCACCCTCCTCACTCCTGCCCCTGCCCCTGCTTTCTTAACCTTTGTTTTTAATCAACATCACGTCTATAATCTTGAGGGCAACTTCTTCGGAAAGATCCAATGCACAGTAAAGATCGTTCAAAAGTTGTTCTTCTTCTTCTGAAACCTCGCCATCTGCTAAAGCGATATCAGTTGTCACAGCAAAAACTGTTTCTTTAAGTTCGTCGGGAAGTGTTGCCAAAGCCGCATTAAACAGTACCTGAACTCCTTGCCGTTGCAGAATGTTCAGCAGCCGATCGAGCATTTTTCGCATCACATCATCTGGATAGCTGCGGAAAAGTTGCATCCGAGATAGTGTCATGCTAATCGCTTTACTTTCGCTGTCATTGATGTAACCGTCGGCTGCTACGGCAATTAGCGCGATCGCCGCAAATGCTTCGGCAGGCCCTAACGTGACATCAGTTTGTTGGCGAGTCTGCGATACTTTGTCAAATAAACCCATAATACTTTCCTCATTCTTTAGTAGTGGATTCATGGAGTCCCTATGGGCTCTGGCTTTGGAAGCTTCCTTGGCTTGGCATTTAGATGATTATATCAAATCTGCTGAGTTATTTATTATTACTAAAATTATGAAAAAGTTAAGATTTTTAATTTTTGTCTTCAGTGCTGTAAGGGCGGGTGACAGTTGGCGGTTCACAGTTGACAGTTGATACCAATTTTTGGCGTTGCTGAATCAAGGTATGAATGCTCCAGGAATGGGAATATCGTCAAACTTCAAGTAATGTATTAATAATTTAATAGAATGCTTGAGCATTTCCTCACATTTAGAATAACAAAGAGTC
>NZ_JAHREU010000038.1:0-72101 GCF_020883145.1 Microcoleus sp. CAWBG27 | reverse complement strand
CGCTGCACTTGCGGTCTGGGACTAGGGATGAACCGCACCCAGATGTGTATCCAGTTATGATGACTTTGTAGTCATCCTAGCCATCCCCTAAGTATCGTTACTCAGTTTCGGCTAAACGAATCGCACGTCTGTAGTTCAATTATATCAAAGATTGTTTGTTTCGGCGGTGATGGTCTTCCTGTCCTATGTCCTTCGGACAGGCTACGCCTACGGAATCGGTCAACCATCCCACCTCAACAAACCTGGCTTTCATCCCACACCAATCTGTAAACGATATGATGTGGGGATTCCCGCCGAACTAGCTAAAGCTGTGAAAATACTACACTGACTGTGGGGGGCAGATACCCGATACCTTGGAAATACCGAGGGCTTTTGCAAATCCGCCCACAACAGTCAAAACACGCAGGCCCTGCGATCGCCAATGCTAAACAACCTACGTCTCCAACCTCCCCAGGCTACTTGCTTAGTAACACCGTGAGGAGGCCGACGCCATGCAACTCCGAAAAAAAACACTCTTAATCATCGGTGCAGCTCTGATCAGCCTGATTGTGGTTCTCTATGCCACTGCATCAACCATTTTGCTGCACGATTTTAACAACCTGGAGGCACAGTACGTCCGCCAGGATGTCGCGCGGGCTTTGGATGCCTTAGATGATGACTTGTCGAATTTAGACACCAGCGCCCAAGATTACGCCGAGTGGGATGATACGTACTCTTTTGTCGATACACGGGACCAGGAATTTATCAAGTCAAATTTCGTCAATACGACATTTGTTTACTTGAGATTAAACTTATTGGTGCTGCTGGACTCCGACGGTAAGACCATCTTCAGCAAAGGTTTTGACCTGAAATCCAAAACCGAAATCCCAATTCCGGCAAGCTTGCAACAGCACTTGACCGAGGCGCTGCTGGAGTCCCAGACAAGTTCTGAGGATGGGTACCCCGCCAAAACAGGCGTCGTCACCCTGCCAGAAGCCACGCTGCTGATAGCCTCAAAACCGATCGTCAACAGCAACGCTCAAGGCCCGCCGCGGGGGACGCTGATCCTGGCACGCTACCTCGACAACACCGAAATTGGTTTGCTTTCGGAACTGACTCACCTGTCAGTGGATTTTAGATTGCCGAGTTTAGATTTTAAAGTGGGAGCCACGAACTACTCCGGGCCAGGCGCTAAGGTGCTGGCTCGCTCCAGGCAGGATTTGGACAATCTCAAACTCAAAATTTCCAACCTCAAATCAGTAGAAATTTTAATCGAGCCGCTCAGCGACAGCGTAGTCGCAGGATACGCCCTGATTCGGGACATCCGGGGCAAGCTAGCGCTGCTGCTGCGAGTAGAAGTAGACCGGGTAATCTCTAGGCAAGGTCAGGCTACCCTAGAACTCTTTACTTTCTCGATATTGGCAGTAGGTTTAATATTTAGCGCGATCGCCCTGCTGTTGTTAGAAAATTTAGTCTTGGCGAGATTGGCGGACTTGAGCACTAGCGTCAGCAACATCGCAGCCAACGGCGATCCAGACTTGCGCGTTCAAATGGCAGGAGGCGATGAACTCAGCAGTTTGGCCGACACCATCAACCAAATGCTAGAAGCATTGGGCAATTCTCAAGTCGAACGCTTAAGGAGCGAAGACCGCTATCGGTTGATGGCAGAAAACTCAACCGACATGATTACCAGACACAACCCCAAAGGCGTGTTTCTCTACGTCTCGCCCGCCAGCAAAGCTTTGCTGGGATACGAACCTTCCGAACTGATCGGCGGCCTCCCCAACCATTATTTTCACCCGGACGATGTAGAAACCGTCGCCAAAGCTCACTCGAAAGTCCTGGCGCTGCCAATTACTTACACCGTCAGCTACCGGATCCGCTGCAAAGACGGCAATTACATTTGGTTTGAAACCACCAGCCGCACGATCCGCGATCCCGAAACCGGCTCGGTGCAAGAAATTATCGGCGTTTCCCGCGACATCAGCGTCCGCAAGCAAACAGAACAAGAACTCCGAGAAAGCGAAGCTGCAATTAAAGCTTTGTACCAAGTGACTTCTGCTCCCCGTACAGACCCGCAGGGCCGCCTTTCTACCTTTGATTTGCGCCTCCAAGAACTGCTGGCAATGGGATGCCGACAGTTAGGCCTTTCCGTGGGAATTTTGTCGCACATTCAAGGCGACAACTATCAAATAATTGCTGTTGAATGTCCCGATGAGTCGATCGACAAATCACAAATCTACGATCTGGAAAAAACCTTTTGCGTGGCTACAGCAATGGCAAAAGAACCGATGTACTTTGAGTCGGTGAGGTTTTCGGGTTTGTGTTTCAATACTCCCAATCCTGCCTTCAACATCGAAGCTTACATGGGCACTGCCGTCACCGTGGCAGGTGAAGTTTACGGCACTCTATGCTTCTTTGCTCCGACTCCTCTGACAGAACCGTTCCGAGCTGTAGATAGAGAGTTGGTGAAACTGATGGCTCAGTGGGTGGGCAGCGAATTAGAACGCCAGCAAACAGGCGTAGATTTGGCAAAAGCTCGCGACGAAGCACTGGCTGCTACCAAAGCCAAAAGCGAATTTTTGGCCACCATGAGCCACGAAATTCGCACTCCTATGAATGGAGTCATCGGCATGACAGGTTTACTGCTGGATACCCGATTAAGTCAGGAACAGCGCGATTTTGTAGAAACTATCCGCAGCAGCGGCGATGCTTTGCTGACGCTGATCAACGATATTCTAGATTTCTCGAAAATTGAGTCGGGCAAATTGGACTTGGAGGAACATCCGTTTGACATCCGCACTTGTATTGAAGAATCTCTCGATTTGGTAGCTGCTAAGGCGGCACAAAAAAAACTGGAATTGGGTTACTTGATCGATCGCTCCGTACCACCAACAGCGCTTGGTGACAGTGCCCGCTTGAGGCAAATTTTAATCAACTTGCTCAGCAATGCTGTTAAATTTACTGAATCTGGAGAAGTGGTGGTTTCGGTGACTGCCAAAAAGCTTGCAGTGTCCACGATCGGCGCTCAACAACTGCCAGCAATTAATGGCGAACCACGAGCAATTCACAAAGTATACGAAATACAATTTGCGGTTAAAGATACTGGTATCGGCATTCCGTGCGATCGCATGGATCGGTTGTTTAAATCTTTCAGTCAGGTTGATTCTTCAACGAGCAGGCAGTACGGCGGTACGGGATTGGGCTTAGCAATTAGCAAGCGTTTGGCCGAAATGATGGGCGGCAGGATGTGGGTGCAAAGTATGGGTTGTCTGGCTGGCAATCCTCCCGGAGATTTTAAAGTGCCAGTTTTTGAGATCGCAGGTGAAGAATCTTGCGAAATTGCCGAAAAATATGGCTCTAGCAAATCTTTACTCAGCAGCGAGCCGATCGACCAAAATCCCCAATCCGCGGGCTCTACTTTTTATTTCAGCACGATCGTTTCTGGCTGCAACAGTTCCTTACCAGTTAATTTGAGCACTACTCAACCTGAATTAACTGGGAAGCGAGTCTTAATAGTCGATGACAATGCAACCAACCGCCAAATTTTGACTCTCCAAGCTCAGTCTTGGGGAATGGTGCCTAGGGCTTCAGCTTCGGCTCGTTTGGCTTTAGATTGGATCGCGGCTAAAGAGGTGTTTGACTTGGCAATTTTGGATATGCAAATGCCACATATGGACGGGTTGGCTTTAGCTGCGGAAATTCGCCTGTATCCCGAGTGCCAAAAGTTGCCGTTAGTGATGCTAACTTCGATCGGCAGACAAGAAATTAACACCCCTGCGATTGAGGTGGATTTTGCTGCTTTTTTGAACAAGCCGATCAAACAATCTCAGCTTTACAATGTTTTAATCAATATTTTTGGGAAACAGACTGCTGAAATTAGAGTGCAGCGAACCAGCGGGCCTTTATTGCAAAGCATACCCGTGCTGGCCGAGAATTTACCGCTGCGGATTCTGTTGGCTGACGATCATTTGGTGAATCAGAAGGTGGCTTTGCAAATTTTGCAGCGGATGGGGTATCGGGCGGATGTGGCAGGAAACGGTATGGAAGTGCTCGAAGCCTTGCACCGCCAGCCCTACGATGTTGTGCTGATGGACGTGCAAATGCCGGAAATGGACGGTTTGGAAGCTACCCGCCGCATCCGCGAGGCATTTTCAGCAGCTTTGAATTTAGAAAATAGCAGGGAAGAATCAGAAGTTTCAATAACTGACGGAGAATCTAACAATGGCAAATCCCAAATCGAAAATCCCAAATTTAGTGATGAGCAATCTAACAATAATCCTGAATGTAGTGATGAGCAATCTAACAATTCAAAATCCACAATCCAAAATTTAAAATGGACGAGGCCTTGGATTGTGGCGATGACGGCAAATGCGATGCAGGGCGATCGCGAAGAGTGCATGGCTGCGGGGATGGACGACTATTTGAGCAAGCCGATCGAGATTGAGGAGTTGGTTCGAGCTTTGAGCGCGTGTAAATCTCGCTCTAATGGGGAATTCGATTGCCCGCAGCCGATTTTTTGTGTGAGCTCGCAGATTGAACAGATAGGAGGAACAAGTGATTTAGAAGTGCGATCCTCTTCGAGGGCTGCGCTAACGCATGCGGCTGTGGAAAATCAACAAGTGACAATTCCCAATTCATCCTCCGTCATCAGGTGGAGTGCATCAAATGTCGATCGAACTTTGTCAGAAAACGGCGATTGTCTGAGTGCCAAGATTATAGAGGGACTGCGAGATGTCGAAGCTTTGGAAGAGGCGATCGACCTTTACCTCGAAACAGCCCCCGAACTGCTGCAAGACATCTCTGCGGCTCTGTCAAACGCCGATCCGCTAGCTTTGCGGCGAACTGCTCACTCTTTGAAATCGATTAGCGGTACTCTCGGTGCTTTTCGCTTGTTTGAGTTGTGCGAGGAACTAGAAATCATGGGCCGGATGGGGACAGAGGCAAATAAGCCTTTATCTGGGCTGGACTCCGGGCTTTTACAACAAGTTGAGGCCGAGTATCAAAGAGTTGAAACAGCATTAAAAATCGAACGGGAATACAGCTAGAAAATGCAAAACAATTAACCTGAATCCGGCAAATCTACGCGATAAACAGCATAAGGTACGTTGTTGGGCTTCAGCCCTCTTAGTTGCAGTGATTGTACCATTTTAAAAAAGTTAAATATTGTAGGGTGCGTCAGCTCGTAGCATAATTTTGAGGCGGGTATCGAGAATTGGCTGACGCACCCTACTACTGTCATATCTATCAATTATTTTAACAGAAAATCCACAAAATCATTATTTTGAAAGAGGTAGATTGGGATTGATGGTGGCGTGAGGGCGGGTTTATGAAATTGTGGGTTTTTGGCAATTATTTTCGGTGAACCCGCCCCTACAGATTTATGTTTTTAACCTCCGTCAACAATGGCAACTCTATATTTCCACACATCAAGTCTGCACAATTCCACTGCCGCAAATACTCACATACTTCAGAAATAATCGCATTTGCTGCATCTAATTTTCCCGCCTGATGCGCGTGATAGTGCGCCCTAATTAACGGCTGAATATCCTCAATATTTTGCCATGCCGATTTTGGTTTGAGCGGAATGCTGATATAATAATTATAAGCTCGATCGTGCGCGGTACGGAAATCTTCGGGATTTTGATTTAGCAGGTACTCGCCCTTTTCTCGGACTAGGGGATGCAACTGATAGGATTTGAGATGGCGATCGTAATATAGCAATTGCCTGCGCTTCAGTGCTTGAATAATATTTTCTTTAAGCTCGTACTTGCTGACTTCTGGCATTTGAGCGCTAATCCCGGCAAAAGATAGGGGATAATCTGAGGTTTGATAGACGGAAATTCGGCCCAGACAAGTTTGCTCGCTGTCGCTGAGACGCGCGATAATTTCATCGATCGCACTTTCAATATCTCGAATCAGCAACCAGTCTCTCTGGTGTAAAAAATTCGCGACATTTCCCTGAAACTCGGTATCGTCTCGAATCAAGGCGGCGACGAGTTGTAAGGCTTTGGGATGTCCAGAATAGCGATCGCCCATTTCCGCTAATTCCTCTGGATTAGCAGTCAGATTAAACGATTGCAACAGGGAAATTGCGCTATCTCGCTCCAATCCGTTAAGCTGGATTTCGCGGGTGACAGTTGACGGCAATTCGGCTAAGGTTTCGCGACTGGTGAAGATGATTTTGCTTTGATGTTCTGTTTCTAATAGTTGTTTGAATAACCAAGCATATTCTGCACAATCGTCTGCGAAATAACCTGCCGTTTTTGCTTCGTTTGTTTGCAAAAGTGTGTCGGCGCGATCGAATACGAGCAAGCAAGGTTTATCTCTGAGGATTTTGAGCAGATTTTCGGTTTTTTTGCCGCAGTCATTTTGAGCGTTGGTGGCGGCGGTAATCTCGCCGTTGGAGAGGGTGAATAGCAGGGAGTCAATTGTGCGATCGCAGGGGGGTGCTTTGCCTGTTGCGGATTCCAAGGATTGCCAAGCGGCGCAGGTGAAGGGGGTATTTTCGGTGTGGAGTTGGCGAATTAGTTGGCTGACGAGGGTGGTTTTTCCGATGCCCGGTAATCCGACAATTGAGATGGCGATGGGAACCCCCCAGGGCGGGCACGGGGGCACGGGCGGGCACGGGGGCACCGCCCCTACATTTAAATCGGGCGGGCACGGGGGCACCGCCCCTACGGGATGGGGTTCAACAATTAGGGTTTTTAATAGTTCGATTTCTTTGGTGCGCTGTACCCAATTTCTGACGGGTGGTAAGTTTTCTGGGAGGGGGAAAGTGCGATCGGTTTGGTTGTCTAGGGGGATATCTGCGATCGCGGCGGCTAAAAGTAATTCTGTTTTCTTGATATCATTGCGCTCGATAATATCTTCCCAGTTATTGATTCCTACGGCTTTGCAAATATCGATAAATGTTTCGCGTCGAATTCGGTTTTGCGCCCAAAATCTCCTTAAAGTGGCTTTGGAAGTTAGAGCGGCTTTGCACCAAGTATCCTCAGTTTTATTCCATTCGAGGTTGCGTCGCACCATATCAATGATTTTCAATCCTTCTTCGGATGCTCTGAGCAAACCTGCCATTGGTACTCCTCTACGGAAACTCTGCCTTAGTCAAGAATGTTACACGATTTGGTGAGCCGAGAAGTGAGCGAAATGAGACAAAAGAGCCAAATGAGCCTTTGATGTTGAGCTAAATGGTGAGCCGTTTGGCCTTTGCAGATTCAGGATTGTGGAGTAATCTGAAATGATGTGCTTGGCTATCAGCTAGGTTTGATGGTGCATTTGAGGGCGATCGGGGATACAGCTTATCTGCTCTTGGGAGCAATGTAAAGTTTTGTTACAAGAATAGGGCAATTTGCATAAAAAGCAGAGGAAGGCCCAGATAAGTATTTAGGAAGGCTTGCTAGGCGGGCTTTGCTGGTTTTTACGCAACTATATTTTTGAGGAGATCGGATTATGACGAATATTAGCTTAGGGCAAACGATTGACGGAAGTTTGAGCAGCACTGATACTAAAAACCCTAAAAGATTGGGTAGCTTCTCCGATGACTATACCTTGACCGGGATTTCCAATTGGCAGCAAGTTCAAGTTAACATGGATTCGACTGCGATTGACAGTTATCTACAACTGGTAAATGCTTCTACAGGTGAAGTGATTACCTTTGACGATGACTCTGGTGGTAATAGGAACTCAATCTTAAGTTTCACAGTAGTTCCGGGTGTGAATTACGCGATTCGAGCTACTAGCGCGAGTCCAAACCAGACAGGAAACTATACCTTCAAAACTAGCTCATTGGGGACTGCATCATCTTTAGTTTCTACAGATAGCGGACAAGTCGGAAGCATTGACTCAGCAGGAAAATTTGTAAAAATTGCAACTAGCCCAAGTTTAAATGACATCGCCTTATCTAGTGACAACAAGTTGTTTGGCATCACTGATAGCAAGTTGTACAGCGTCGATCCAGGCTCAGGTTCATCCTCACTAATTGGAAACCTCGGTGCAAGTGTAAACATAGTTGGTTTGGCATTTTCTCCTAGTAATGTACTTTATGCGACTGGCGGTTCTAACTTATATACCATTAATCAAACTACGGGCGCAGCATCCTTGGTTGCTAATCTGGGATCTAACTTTGATGCTAGTGGCGATTTACTATTCGATCCTGTTAGTAATCGCTTTTTGGCTACATCTGGGGTCAACAGTGATAACAGCTTATTTTCCGTATCCTTAACTGGTCAGGCTACCAAGATTGGTAACATCGGCTTCAGTAAAGTGTATGGCTTATCCAGCAAAGATGGGAATCTGTTCGGCTTCACCGGAGCTAACCAGCGGATTGTTATCAATCCAGCAACAGGAGTAGGCACTCTTGATAAAAATGTTACGGGTGTTAGCGGTGCAATATTTGGAGCCACATCTATTGTAACCGCGACTCCAACACCGACACCAACTCCGACACCAACTCCAACACGGACACCTACTCCAACACCGACTCCAACACCAACGCCGGCTTTAACTCCAACACCTACTCCGACACGGACACCGACACCGACACCGACTTTAACTCCGACTCCAACACCAACGCCGGCTTTAACTCCGACACCAACACCAACGCCGGCTTTAACTCCAACTCCGACTCCAACGCCGGCTTTAACTCCGACTCCGACACCAACACGGACACCAACTCCAACGCCGACTTTAACTCCGACACCTACTCCGACTCCGACACCAACGCCGGCTTTAACTCCAACTCCAACACCGACACGGACACCGACTCCAACACCAACATTAACTCCGACTCCGACTGTTCCAACTCCCGTTCAGGAAAAGCTACCAAACACAGTCACGGCTGATTTTGTTGACTCAGACACGGATAAGATTTTTAAGGATTATGTAAAAAATGTTAGTGAGAGAGATGATTCTAGTAGGAAAAGCTTTCTTTCCTTTGCTAGTAACTATACTTCAGAACTCACAGGCATAGTTCCAGCTATTCGCGATCTAGAAAAAGTTGATGATTTTAAATATGGAGAGTGGAAGCAAGGTATTGACAAGAAAAACGATCAAAAAAACACACGAAAAGTAGAGATAACAGAAGTCACAAAATCAGACAAAAATCAAAATACTTGGGTGATACTTCATGGATGGAATGATACCTCTAACAGTTTTTTAAATTTAGAAAAAGCACTTAAAGATGCAAGGCCTAACGATCGAGTTTTGTTACTAGACTGGAGTGATGCTTCTAGCAATGGCAAATTGCCAAAGGACAAAGGAGACTCTCCAGCTCCTACCATTCGGTTAGGTAATTACTTTGCAGCTAAGTGGGCAAGCCCTGTTGCTGAATGGGCTGTTAAAAAGCTAGAACAGGACTATGGAATTGATGGTAAAGCAGCTAGCGAAAACCTAAAGATAATAGGTCATAGCCTCGGTTCACTCGTCAGCAGTGAAATGGGAAGAATTTACACGTCAGGCAAAAATAGAAAAGGTGATAATGTCCTACCCAATGCAAATGGACTCAACACGCTAATAGCGCTTGATCCTCCTTCACAATTGAATATAGATGTGTATTCAAATGACACAGCAAGCTACGATTTAGATGGAAGAACAGCAAAAGCAGACCGCCCAGAATTATTTCAGGATGTCGCTCGCAATTCTCTAGCCTTTGTTGGTGCGAAAAGTATTGCAGGAAATCAACGCTTTGCTGCGGGAGCACTAAATTCGTTCCAAATGGATTTTGGCAATACCATAGATACTGGTGAAGAACATTCCGCAGTTGTTAAGACATTTACGGAGTTAATCAAGGAAAAAGGCGAAATAGGAAACCGCATCCTCAACAACCAAACCTTTAACGCAAGGCAGAATACCTTAATTTATAATTCTGAAGATGCAAAGAATGGATTGGCACATGAAGGGGCTCTTTCTGTTAAAAAACCTAACGAGCCAATTCAACTTAAAGTCAGGAATGCAAAAACGTCAGGTGAAAATGACTTTATATTTTACGGAACTCCTAAAAATGACAGGGTAATTGGTGGCTTGGACAACGATAATATTTTCGCAGATGCAGGAAACGATACCCTTTACGGACTCACTGGAAACGATACCCTGTACGGCGATCAAGGCAACGATACCATCTATGCAGGGAAAAATAATGACATTATTTGGGGGGGTGAAGGTGATAACTTTCTTTTTGGTGATAATGGCAATGATACATTGATTGGTGACTTAAATGCAGACAATCTTGATGGTGGAAATAATGACGATGTACTTATTGGTGGAAAAGGTAAAGATACGTTGACAGGTGGTTCTGGAAGTGACACCTTTGTATTTTCACGAGGCGATGGTGCTTCCAGCAGAGACGATGCTGATATCATTACGGATTTTGGCACTGGTGCTAATGGCTTTCTGAGCTTTTTGGGTTTTGGTGGTGCTGATAGAATTGCGTTAGCAGGTGACTTGAAAGCCAATATGATTGATGTGGAGCCATTTAACAATGGGGCACAGACTGCACTGAAGGCTAAGGTTAACGGAATTACTGAATATCTGGCTGTGCTGAATGGAAATTTCAGTAGGGATGATTTGAAGCTTCAGGAAAACTTCGTTATTCCAACAATTTCTTGATTGAATAATCAGATACGATACCTGCTAGACATTCCAAAAGCTTAATTGCCCTTTCCCCCATCCCCCTCCATCAGCGTGTATCAGCGGCTCAAAAGTGTGATCGCCCTTTACGACAAAAAGTGCGATCGCCCTTTGAAACAATCCCCAATACCCGGACTCCCTACAACCACCGTCCTTAAATCCCAACCCTCTCACAGACCTTGAATCATGATTAAACTAAAATTCAAAATATTAGGAGTACTAGCCCTGATCGGTGCAATTGGCATAGAATGTACCAGCCTAGTCAAACCAGCCACCGCACAAACCGCCGCATCCCTAGCCTATCATCTCAAACAAACAGGTGCTAAGATGTACAGTGCTTCTTGGTGTCCTGTCTGTCGAAGACAAGCTCAAGTTTTCGGAGATATTTTCAGCCAAGTTCCACACATTGAATGCTTCCCCAACGGTAGAGGCGGTGGATTCAATCCCCAGTGCGAGAAAGCAGGAATTGAGAGTTTTCCTACATGGGTAATTGGCGGTCGTACCTATAGTGGCATGATGTCTATTGAGAAAATAGCCAATCTATCTAATTATGGTACTCCTTCCAGCACCAATGACCCAGTAAAAATATGTGACTATAAAGCTGACCTGATATTTTATGAAAGAAATCCTCAAATGTTGGGTCAGAAAATTTCTAGTTCTCAATCTAGTTTAGCAAATGAATGGTCAGGAATTAGAAGGAATATTCGGGGATGTCAGTAACGCACTAAAGGCTGAGAATAAGTAGTGCAGGACTTATACACTCCGACAAAGAAACCGGGTTTTTACCGAATCTATGGACTACGGCGAAGTATTTTCGCAAAAACCCGGTTTCTGGGCTCCAGTGCGAATAGACAAACAACATCTAATTTGTTATAATTGACTAAAACTCAACCTATGAAGCATCATTCCCTCCCAACTCATCTCACCATAAAAGTGTATGAAAATAGAAGACTATCCACTGGCTAAAGAATTGATATTCGATGCCGAAGGCAACATTAGTCAAGTTATTCTAGATTATACCGACTATCAGTATTTCCTAGAAGCGATCGAAGATAGAGGACTTCTATTGGCTATGGGCGCAGTAAAAAATGAAACCCCCTTAAATTTACAGCAAGCACTTGCCGAACTGGAAACAGAATGAAAGTCGAATATCTACCCAGTTTTTTAAAGGATTTAAAAGCTCTTAAAAGTACGCCTGTCTTTGAGCAAATCAAGGATTTTGCTTTTGCGGAAATTCCAAATAGTAATGATTTACAGACAATTGTTAACTTAAAAAAATTGAAAGGTGATGATAATGCGTATCGGCTTCGGGTTGGCGACTATCGAATAGGTTTTTATTTTGATGGCGAAACTGTTACTTTTGCCAGGGTGCTTCACCGGAAAGATATTTATCGCTACTTTCCACCATAAAGCTGTTTTCACTCTGACAGAAGGTTTTGGGAAACTTGTTCTTGTCCTTTAAAGTAGTAGATTAATGTGTTTGTATCCAAAATATACATCTAAAAGCTCTCCCGCAAGATGTCTTCCCCCGACTCAGCACGAATCTCTTCCAGAGTAGGAAAGTCTTCTGCCCACGTTCGAGCTAGGGAATAAACCACTTCCTGCCAAGGAGTTAAAGCATCTACTGTGTCGGTGGATTGATTCCAATTCAGGTACTTGGCACGAATAGACTCAGCGAAAGTGAGAATTTCCCTAGCTTGATTTTGGGGAAGAGTTTTGACGATCGCATAAATCTGTTCAATAACAGTCATAATCTGATTATAGATAAAGAGCAGTTTAGCTTTATTTTAGCAATTATAATCAGTTTAGTTCCACAGGCGATCGCCCTTTACGACAAAAAGTGCGATCGCCCTTCGCTCTCACAAATACTCTACCATTCCCACCATATCTTCAGGTGTGTAAATTTCATATAGCAAAATCAACATTTCTATTATTTGTCCGATCGAACGACTACCCTGTTTAAAGTAAGCCACACCAGGATGATCCTTGCTCATAGCAGCCATAACTAGAAAATCTCGATCCTGAGTCACAAGCACTCGCTGCTGTTGTTGAATAAACAACCACTGCTGCTCATCCATCTTAGTCCTTAATCCCGCTTCCACTGTTGTTGTCACATCAATGCTATAGAGACGTAACGCCCTAGCAATATCGCGATCGATATGCTCATCTAAATGAAACCTAATTCTCGGACTCACCTTTTAATTCCTTGATTTTTGCTTGTAACCTACCTGGATTTTGACGAATAAATTCATCCACAAAAGCATCATCTTCTGCCATTGTTTTGTCAATTTCTTGGCGATGATCGTAATAATAAGCCATAGCGTCATAAACTGCTGCTACAAGCAAATCGTACTTAGTAGCAATTTCTAAAAGAGAGTAACCCATTTTTAGGTGCATCACCATCACGTCCTGTACGGCGATTCTCGTTCCAGCAATCCGGGGTTTTCCGCCTCGTATTCCCGGTGTCATTTCAATGTGTTCTACGCTTACTGTTGTTGCCATGATTTTTGATTAGGTATGCTTCAAAAATAATACTATTATAGCCAAAACTGAGATTTTCACAAGCTCGATCGCTAAAAAGTGCGATCGCCCGCCAATAAATCTGCCACAAATTCACCGAATCAAATTTCCGGTGCAATTTCTGCATCTACCTCTTCAAAATTCACCTTATTATAGATATCTGCCACAGCAATTTCAAAAGATACTGAAGCAAGTGCGATCGCCTCATCCGATTCATTATACTCAGCAAACGACCATCGCTTATTATCCGTCTTAGAAAAATGTTCGATATATTTCCGATTTTGGTCGAGCAACAAATACTCTTCAACCGTGGGAATCGTGCGGTATCCCTCAAACTTTTTGCCGCGATCGTATTCTTTAGTTGAAGCTGAGAAAATTTCAATAATTATCCTGGGATTGGTAATGGTATCTTTGCGGTTATTATAATACTCCGGCTCTCCAACTACTACCATCACATCGGGATAGGTATAGATACGCCTTTTGGGCATCCACAAGCGGACATCGCTCATAAACACTCGATAGTCGAGTTTTTTGAAGGCAAAATTTAGTTCGGTACTAAAGTTGAGCGCTATTTGATTGTGATTAGTAGAGCCACCAGCCATAGGAAATATTTCACCGTCAATGTATTCGCTTTTGCACTCAGCAGCCTCCTCTAGTGCTAGATATTCCTCGGCCGAGTAGTATCGCTGTTCGGTAAGTTGCATAGTTCGATCGCAGATCATTTAACTAATTCTTTTGTTTAGTGTAACATTTTTCTGGAAACTCTACTACTTCTTCTAAAAAAAATCAAAAATGAATATTTAATTGCCATACAAGGCGATACAGATTTTTTTATCTGTCAAACTTGGTCGATCGTTCTTGTTAACCCAAATCTTGTAGGGGCGGGTTCGCCAACCAAATTTTAAATTCACCAACCATCTCTATAAACCCGCCCCAACCCAACTAATAACCTTCATGAACCCAGACCGGAATTGGCGCATTTAAATTGCATAAAAATGATGTCGATCGAGATGTCGATTTAGGTTATTTGTTGGGTGGGGGCGGGTTTATTGTTTTTGTCTGTTAGCGGCACTGATTGTTGGTGAACCCGCCCCTACGCGAATTGGGAAAATTGCATAAAAATGATGTCGATCGAGGTTATTTGTTGGGCGGGGGCGGGTTGATTGTTTTTGTCTGTTAGCGGCACTGATTGTTGGTGAACCCGCCCCTACGATAATTGGGGAAAATTGCATAAAAATAATGTCGATTTAGGTGGTTTGTTGGGCGGGGGCGGGTTTATTGTTTTTGTCTGTTAGCGGCACTGATTGTTGGTGAACCCGCCCCTACGATAATTGGGAAAAATTGCTTATTTGCGAGTTACCACAACCCAATCGTCGGCTGTTTTTACCACCTCAGCATTCTTCAAGGCTAGATGTTTAAGAACAGGTTTTTCTAACAAAAAATAAGGTTGAGTCAGAGTTTGCCATTTCTGTTGCAGCGTCGGCGCGTCGGCGACGATAACTTGTCTGTCGCTGTAAAAATTCAGCGACGGACGAGGTAATTTATGAGATGTAAAGACTTGCTGGCCGGCTGGGGTTCCGGTGCGGACGATTTCGGCGATCGGCTTTACGGGATAATCCTCTCCTAGTTCCCAAACCCAGTTATCGGAAGCGAACAATACTAACAGTGTAAGGTAAGTTCCCCAAATTAAAACTAATAAAAATTGTCTGTCTTTGCGGTGCAGCAATACGGCGGCTTGTATCATTGTCAAAGTTACAAACATCAGCATTAACTGCAAGTCGCGCTGGGGCGACACAATTTGTCCGCCCAGCCGTACCCAGCCACTGAAGTAGGCGCAGCCGACGATAGCAACTACGCCGATTACTATCAAAATTGCTGGATGAGGTAACAAAGATATAGCATTAAAATATTCTTCAGTTTCGTCTTTTGCGGATTCTTCTGGGGCTGACAGTTGTTCCCAAACTTCGGCGAGATAGCTACCAACTGCTAAAGCAAAAGCTGGATAAACTGGCAACACATACCAAGGTAATTTGGTATTCATCACGGAAATAGCTAGCAGGTATACTCCCGTCCAAACTAATACTAATTTGGCACCGGGAAAATTGCGATTTTCCCAACTCAAGCGCAGCCCTTGCAGCCAAAATAACTGCCACGGCCATGCTGATTCTAAAATTTCTAACAGATAATACCAGGGCGGGCCTTTGTGATTCCCCACAGTGTTGGAAATGCGCCGGAAAGATTGGCTGACTAAATTGGTGTTGATGAAATCTTGTCCGTAGTGCAGCCATTGGGCAAAATACCAACCTGCTACTGGCAAAGTTCCGATCGCCAATCCGCCCCAAAGATACCCAGAAGTCAGGAGTCGCGGGGTATCCCAAACCAGGAAAACAAAGCCGATCGCCCCCAGCAGCAACCCCAACATCACGCCCTTAGTCAAGCAAATGAGTCCGAAGCCTATTCCGGCGCCCAAAGCGTAGCGCAAGTCGCGGCGCGATCGCACCAAACACCACATCGCAAACAGCAAAAAACACAAAACTGCTCCGTCTAACATCGCCAAACGTCCGTGCCGCACCACCGGAAGCAGCGTCAGATAGACGAAAGCCGAAAAAATGGCGATCGAGCGCTGCGGAAACAACTCCCTGCCAATGGCGTAAAGCAGGGGTACTGAAGCCGCCGTCAGCATGGCGGGTACCAACCTCGCCGTCAATTCGCTGACACCACCTGCCCTAAAACACAGCCCGATCAGCCAGTGTACCAGCGGCGGCTTGTTTAAATAAGGCATAGAGCCGATCGTCGGATACAGCCAATTTAAATTACCGCGCCAAATTTCGCGGCTTACCTGGGCTGCAATCCCTTCATCCCAATCCCGCAACGCCACGCCGCCCAGATTCAGCGCGAAAATCAGCACCGCAGCCAACAGAAAAGCCAGCATCCACAGTTTGTCTGTCAAGCTGTCATTGAAGCGAGTTTTCGGTTTGCGGCTTAGGAATCGAAAGATTTCTGACATAACTTAAGAGAGTTTTTAGCGTCCCAAACAGAAGGTAAACTTATACAGCAGTTATTTGCGATCGGGGCAATACCATGAACTTACCTGTAATCATAGATATTATAATTGGCTTAGTGTTTATCTACCTGACTTTAAGCTTGCTAGCTTCCGAAATTCAGGAACTGATTGCTACTGTTTTGCAGTGGCGGGCGGAACATTTAAAGAAGTCGATCGAGGTGCTGATTTCTGGAGGCAGCGAAGCCACCAAAGATCCGCTGCAATTGCAGCGAGTCGGACTGTTGGCAAATTCAATTTATGCCAATCCGATTATCAAGGATTTGAATCAAGGAGCGAAAGGTCTTCTATCACAGGGATTTCGTTCGTTTACCCACCGCATGGGAGATTTATGCCGCCGAATGACTGGTACTAAGAATGTTTTTGGCAATAAATCAACAGGGCCGTCTTATATTCCAGCCGATAGTTTTGCTGCGAGCCTTTTGGATACTTTAAAAATTGCTACTTTGGTGGAATCTATCTCTAAAGGCAGACTGGAGAGATTTAAAGATTTACAGTTGGCACAAATTCAAGTCATTGGAGAGGGTCTGAATCTGCCGGAGTCTAAGAAACCAATTATTGAGCAAGAATTTGGCTGGCTGACTGCGGAGTTTAATCGAGTTGTTGAAGATTATAAAAATGATTTGGGAAGTTTGAACAACTGTTTGGATCGGATGTCAGAAAAGTTGGGATTTTATATTAATGATTCTCAGGTTTATCTGCCGGAAACCGAGCAGGGAGGAAGAGAATTTCAGAGACAGATGGCTTTTATTAAGGCGAGTTTTGATAGCGAGTTTGAGCGGGCAGCTTTGCGGGCGCAACTGCAACCGAGTTTGAGCAATTTGTTAAATACCGTGAGGAAAGTTAGGAAAAGTCAGGATACGGTAGCGCAAATTATGGATGAGAAACAGGAGAGTCCAATTTACAAACAAATTCAAGAAACCTTGGACAGTATGCCAGAATCTTTGAAACGCAGTCTTTATATTTTGGCACAGCGCGCTGAAACAGGCGGTGGAGATACTCAAGAGCAGTTGCAGCGGTTTCAGAAAGAAATTGAAGGTTGGTTCGATCGATCGATGGAGCGCGCTTCGGGGGTTTACAAGCGGAATTCTAGAGGGGTGGCGATTTTGCTCGGAACTGCGATCGCCCTGACTGCTAACGCTGATACGATTACTATTGTTAATCGGTTGTCGAAGGATTCGATGTTGCGATCGACTGTTAATTTGTACGCTAAGCAGTTGGTGGAAAAAAATGCTAACACAAAATTGGATAATTTAACCAATCTCACCAAAGTTCAAAATCAGGTCGATCGAGCTTTGGATAATGTAGCTCTACCTTTTGGCTGGAGCGAACCGAACAGGTTAGAACTAGATGCCCAGGGGAATGTATTGTTGCCGGCTTTGATGGGAAAATTGTTTGGTTGGATGTTGAGCGGCGTAGCGATTTCTATGGGAGCTGGTTTTTGGTTCGAGGCGCTCAACAAGATTATTAATATCCGGAATGCGGGGAAGAAACCGCCCTCTACTACAGATTCGTGAAGGGTGGTATTTGTCGGGCCGGACGAACTTTGAGATTAAATATAAGGTACTTCATAAGGTACGTAGTTGCGCTTGGGCGCTCTTATATATTGAAAGAGCGCCCAAGCGCAACTACGTACCTAATTTGCATCAGAGTGCTTGTGTCTGCGATCGAGTATTTGAGGTTTAAGAGCGCCCAAGCGCAACTACGTACCTAATTTGCATCAGAGTGCTTGTGTCTGCGATCAAGCATTTGAGGTTTGAGATTTTAGATGGGATCGATCGCAATCGGGGGTTTTGAGGACACTTTGTTGAAGCGGTCACCTACAGGATAATGGATCTATCGGTAATTACTGACCGATCGCTAATTTGGGAAAATACAGAAAACATAAATTCCGTGCGATCGCGGATGGCAGCACCAGAGAAATAGGCGAAACTGATAGATGAGTGCAATGGCCGCGAGCCAAACCAACCTAGTTCCTGCCTGTTTCCAACGCTCTGACTCCAAGGGTACATCTACCAGCCAACACCCTTTTGGAGGAAGGAATATGTTCACTTCTTTGACGGAAACCAATCCCGCCTCGGAATACCAAAATCCCGGATCCAGAAGTTTTGCATTTAATGACTCCAGCATCAATGACGGCGGATATTTTGTCTCTGGGATTTTCGCGACGCTTGCAGTAATTTTAGTCAAGTCTATGTCTGACGGGATCCAGCAAGTTATCTCGGCACTTCAAAAATATGCCTCTATCCTGATTAGAGAGATTGACAAAGTTTGCACAATTTTTGGCGGCACTTCAGATTGCCTCGAACCAGATGACAGCCAATTGCTAAAAAGGCACAGTTCCCTAAGTGACAAAAACGGACTGGGTTCGTGTTATGCCGATCGAGATAGCGACACACTCAGCAACGGCCGCGGGTGCGATCGGTTGTTTGCTAAGGAGAGTGATGTAATTGAGGTTGTGGAACGTGCTGAGGGTGATTGGCCACAATGGAATTGTCATTAACCGCGTGATGGGGCGCGACGGTGCGATCTGACTGAATGTGCGATCGATCGTATCAACTCCCGTTAAATAATTCTCATAGCCTTTGTAGTGTAGTGACAGCCCAACTCCGCAAAGTTCCTGTGCCCGCGCGCAAACAACTTAAGTGCGATCGATTAATCGGCACTTAATGTCAGACTGTTTCGATCCTTAGTAAATGCCACCAAACCAACTTGGTATCAGTATTCTGGTGTTTCAAAAATCTAGCCAGCCACGCAGCCTATCTCGTACAATTTTAGATTTTCAAAGTGGGGATGACTGAGGTCGCTCCTAGTTTTGCTCTGGCCTATACTTGCATTCTTGGTTTTCATTGACGCAATCATTCAAAAGGTATTATATAATTCATTCTCAAATTCGCTGAAATACAGGTAGGGACTTAGGCTGAGCCGTGTCCGCATACCCGAAATATCAGACTAAACACAAAAACACTCAATCTAATTTAAAGGGGTTGCTGAGTAGTAAATTACGCTTAGCCCATTTTTTTGTGCCGATAATTATAGGCATTTACAGCTAATAATCCTGAAAAATCCGGCTTTAAAAAAGCTGGATTTTTTTTGAATGTGCGCCACACATTTATTAGATATTCCAACAATTCTTGCCAAAAAATCGAGTAACTACAAGCGCAAGTATGTACAATCCGGAAAATAAAACATTTAAATAATTGATTGGTAAATATTGCACTATTTTCAAAATAGGTGTTAATATGAATTCAAATAAGACTGATAAGAACACTCCTGGGCTGTATCTACCAATAACGCCCTTAATGGAGTATCACAAATGAGTTCTACATTCGCTCAAACCAGCTCACAATCTTCTTTGGAAAAATTGCACCCACGTTCCTTAGTATTCATTGATTCCGGGGTGGAAGATTACGAGTCAATTGCAGCGGGAGTGCTACCTGGACAGCAGGTAGTAATCCTCGATAGCACCAAAAATGGCATCCAACAAATTACATCTGAAATTGAAAACTACGCCTCTACCAACGGGGCGATCGACTCGGTACACATTATTTCTCACGGCAGTTCTGGCAGCCTGCAACTCGGTAATACCGCTCTGGGTTCAGATAACATCGATCAATACAAAAGCCAGTTGGAAAAGTGGCAGAATTCACTAGCTCCAGAAGCCGACATCAGTCTCTACGGTTGCGATGTAGCAGCAGGGACAGGCGCTAGTTTCGTTGACAAGTTAAGCGAATTAACGGGGGCTGACGTTGCTGCATCCACCAACATCACTGGTAAAAACGGCGACTGGAATTTAGAATTTTCTAAGGGTCAAATTGAATCTCCCTTAGCCTTGAACTCCGATGTGATGGCAAATTACCAAGGTGATTTAGCTACTATCGTCGTCACGAATAATAGCGATAGCGGAGCAGGTTCCTTGAGAGCTGCGATCGCCTCCGCTGTTGCCGGGGACACAATTACCTTCGCTCCTGGTCTAGCTGGTCAAACCATCGCCCTTACCAGCGGTCAAATCGATATTCCCGTTGGCAAAAACCTCACCATTGACGGCGCCGGTGCAGCGGGTTTAACCATCAGCGGTAACAACTCATCCCGTGCCTTTTTTGTCAATGCAAACGTTGTGACTGCGACGAATTTTGCGGTCAAAAATCTCACTCTTGCCAACGGTAAAACGACTGGGACAGGTGGGGCGATCGGCACAACCGACGAAGTAAGGCTCACAGTAGACAACGTTCAGTTTAATAACAACGTTGCCGATCAAGGTGGTGGGGCAATTTTCGGTAATTTCAACAATACCCTGACAGTATCGAACAGTAAATTCAACGGCAACATCGCTACCGCAGCTAATGACGAACGCGGTGCAGGTGCGATCGGCTTTTTGAGCTCCAAAGCTTTTACTGTCACCAACAGCGACTTCACCAACAACAAGGGAATTAACGGTGGGGCAATTAACAGCCTTCAGGGCAAGTTAACAATTGACAATTCGCGATTCATCGGCAACGACACCAGCGCAGCCTCTTACGCAACAGGTCAAGGTAATCCTGGTTTAAGGGGTAACGGTGGCGCTATTTACACAGACAGAGCCAGCGGTCTAAATGAAGCTTCCGGCACAATCAAGATTACCAATAGCGTATTTCAGAACAATAAAGGTCGAGGTGAAGGAGGTGCAGCTTATCTGTTCACGGGCAGCCAAGACAATGTAATTTTGGAAAACACCACCTTCCAAAATAACGAAGTTATGGCGCTAACAGGCAGTCCCGGCGGTGGAAATCCTGGAAACGGTGGTGCGGTAACGGTTTTGAGCGACAGCACCAACCAGGGATTGACTATTACCAACACTAGCTTTGCTGGCAACAAAGCCAACAATCAAGGTGGTGGCCTGTGGATGCGAAATGCCCCTGCTACGATTACTAACAGCACGTTTTCTGGCAACTCCACCGCGTTTGCTGCTGGTGATTTCAACAAACTGGGCGGTGCCATGACTCTTGGTGCACGCACAACTATTGTCAACACGACGATCGCCGATAATAGCGCCGGGTGGGTTGGTGGAGGTATCTTCGCCGATGCCAATAATGTCACCCTCAAAAACACGGTTCTTTCCAACAATACAGCGGCTAACGGAGGAAACCCTTGGGGAATTCAGCAACACGTCACCGCCCAATATAGCGATCAAGGAGGGAATTTTCAGTGGCCGCCCAAAAACCCCAATGACGGCAGCGATGTCAATGCTACGGCAAGTGTGACCCTCGCAGATCCCAAACTCGGCCCCCTGCAAAACATCAACGGCGCTTTAGTCAGGCCTCTGCTGCTCGGAAGTCCAGCAATTGATAAAGGGGTTGCAAGTGGCGCACCCGCTTTGGATCAACGCGGCGTGACTCGCCCTCAAGATGGCGATACTATTCCAGGGGCGATCGTTGACAGCGGCTCTTTTGAATACACCAATGGAGTCGTGCCAACTCCCACTCCCACACCAACTCCGGCGCCGACACCAACACCCGCGCCGACTCCCACTCCCACACCAACTCCGGCGCCGACACCAACACCCGCGCCAACTCCAACTCCCACACCAACTCCGGCGCCGACACCAACACCCGCGCCGACTCCAACTCCCACACCAACTCCGGCGCCAACTCCGACACCCGCGCCGACTCCCACTCCCACACCAACTCCGGCGCCAACTCCGACACCCGCGCCGACTCCCACTCCCACACCAACTCCGGCGCCGACACCAACACCCGCGCCAACTCCCACTCCCACACCAACTCCGGCGCCGACACCAACACCCGCGCCAACTCCCACTCCCACCTCCGATGCTTGCCTGCTCGATGGCCTCAATGCCCCGCAACTCGACCCTGCTACCATCACCCCCAACCCCGTCCAAAAAACTGTCAATGGGGGTAACAATGCCGATTTCATCATGGGTAGCAGCATCCCCGAGTCGATTAACGGACTTGGTGGCAACGACACTATCTACGGACTTGGCGGCAATGACAACATTGACGGCGGTGCAGATAACGACGCGATCTTCGGCAATGACGGCACAGATTTCATCCAAGGTGGTGCTGGCAACGATACCATCAGTGGTGGCAAAGATAATGACACTATTCTTGGCGCCGATGGCAATGACTTCTTAATGGGAGATTTGGGCAAAGATACTGTTGCCGGCGGTATCGGTAACGACACCATTTTTGGTGGCAAAGATGACGATATCTTGCTCGGTGAAGATGGCGACGACAACCTGTTAGGCAACTTAGGAAATGACACAATTAATGCTGGCAACGGCAACGATCTTGTGTTTGGTAATGAAGGTACAGACTTGCTGTTTGGTGGAGCAGGAAATGACACGATTTACGCCGGCAAAGACAACGACAGTCTCGATGGCGGTATTGGCAACGACTTCCTGCTCGGCAACAATGAAAACGATGTCCTCTGCGGTGACGCCGGTAACGATACGCTTTTCGGCGGTAAGGGTAACGATCTCCTGGCTGGCGGTGCTGGTTCCGATTTCCTTTCCGGGGATATAGGAGATGATACTTTGACTGGCGGTTCGGGAAGTGATGTGTTTTTCCTAAATCAAAGTTTGGGTAGCGACATCATTACTGATTTCCGCAAGGGCGAGGATTTAATTGGGTTGGCTCCCGGTTTGAGTTTCAATCAACTCAGCATTGCGTCTAGCAGCAATCAAACTTTGATTAGCGTGACGGGTACCAATCAATTGTTAGCGAAGCTTAACGGTGTACCCGGTACTCTCAGCGCTGGCGATTTCACTCAGGTAACAATCTAACTGCCTCTGGTAGGGTGCGCGACGCGCACCTTACTACCGGCAAAACATCGGGTAGGGTGCCCGGCGGGTTGAATGTTTTGACTAAAGACTGAGAATTTCCTCCCGCTGCATAGGTGTCAACTTAATCTCAAGTCTAGTCAGAGATTGTGGTTTGACTATTAAATCCCGATCCCCCCTAGCCCCCCTTAAAAAGGGGGGAACAAGAGTCAGATCGACAGTCCCCCGACTATCAGGCGGATTTAGGGGGATCTAGACTTGGCGTCAAACCCAAATTTATCAAGCATTTCAGGCTTAAGTTGACACTAATGCTTCCGCTGGGCACCCTACTGTTAGTTACCGGAATTTCGGATTTTTTTGGAACTTTTGGCGATCGACAAATACCTCAAATTGATATCGTTTCCAGTTGCATTGGAATTGTTGAAACCGTCAGCTGTCAACTGTCAACTGTCAACTGTCAACTGTCAACTGTCAACAGACTTTGAGAGCAGATTTTGGGGCTTTAGGTCAATCAGTAATTTGGAACCGCAGCAGCTCTTCTCTGGATTGAAATTACATCCTCTGCGGTTAATTGAAATCGAGGCAATCGGGTGCATCTGGTTGTTGAAGAGGGCGAAGCATGACCGCATATAAGTTATTAGTTATAATCCCATATTGACTGCGGTCATGCTTCGCCCCTACAGATATATTTGCTAAAACCAGATGCACCCAGGCAATCGCCACATAGCAATAATTCTGTCTGAATGTATTTTTCTGATTTAAATCATGGAGAAAAACCCAATATTCTCTTGATTGTAGTCCCCCGATGCTTTCACGAAGTTTTTTAGCAATCCCGGGGTTTTCAGAATGTATATTTTACCAGAAATAATTGGTTGAAAGCCCGAACCATTTGAGGGAAAAATTAAAATCAGACTATTCATTGCTCCAATCCTCTTCCTTGTTGGTAAAGGTAGCTCTCGAACGGTCAACTGTCAACTGTCAACTGTCAACTGTCAACTGTTTAAGGTCATTTACCAGCAAATAGCAAACATCATCATGGGTATGAAAAATGAATTCAACTTTTACCAGTATTGATTCACAGTCTGTTCTCGGCAATTCTCGTCCTAAATCTCTTGTCTTCATTGACTCGGACTTAGATGACTATCAAACTCTGGCGGCCGGCGCGATCGCAAATTCTGAGACAATCATTTTAGATAAAAATAGCAACGGAGTCGAGCAAATTACTGCGAAACTGCAAACCATTGCTGCTGCGGGCGGAACTGTAGACCAAGTTCACATTTTTTCTCACGGGAATTCTGGCAGTTTGCAGCTAGGTTCGGCGACGCTGAATTCGGATAATTTGCCGCAGTATGCAAGCGAGTTGCAAGGGTGGCGCACGGCATTGAGCGATCGCGCTGATATCATGCTTTACGGTTGCGATGTGGCGGCGGGTGATGGTGCTAATTTTGTCGATCGCCTTTCGGAGTTAACCGGGGCTGATATTGCGGCATCTAGCGATCGCACTGGCCGCGGTGGCAACTGGAATTTGGAGTTTACCAAGGGTGATATTGAAGCACCCATTGCCTTGACTCCAGAAGCAATGGCCGATTACCAAGGGACTTTAGCCACTGTTACCGTTACCAACGCTAATGATAGCGGGGCCGGTTCATTGAGAAGCGCGATCGCCTCCGCAGCAGCCGGCGATATTATTCAATTTGCCTCCTCTCTTGCCAATCAAAAAATCACCCTTACTTCCGGTCAACTTGTCATCAACAAAAACTTGACAATTGATGCAAGTGCTGCTAGCAATTTAACCATCAGTGGCAACAACACTTCGCGGGTAATCCTCACCGAAGGTTCCACCAATGTTACTCTAAAAAACCTGATTGTTGCCGACGGCAAAGTGTCGGGAACCGATCCGAATAACGAGGAAACTAGCAGCGGCGGCGGCATTCAAACTGGCGGTAACAGCACTTTAACTTTAGAAAATTGCCAAGTCAACAATAATGTTGCCGGTTTCGGCGGCGGCATTTACACCGGTTTCCGCAGCACCACAACAGTAATTAACAGCAAGTTTAGCGGCAATGACGGTTCTTTGGCTAGCAATACCGAACGCGGCGGCGGGGCGATCGCCACTAAAAGCGGCGGTGTTCTAAATATCAAAGATAGCGAATTTACCAACAACAAAGGCAGCTACGGCGGGGCTGTGAATAACCTGTTGGGCAGCATGACGATCGAAAACTCGAAATTCACTGGCAACCGCACAGATAAAGGCGTTGGCGGGGCAGTTTACGTCGATGGCGCTAATGCTTCTGGGCCCAATGCAACACCAGGCCCTACTCCTGGCAACATTATCATCCGAGGCAGCACTTTTGACGGCAATATCGGGACAGGAGAAGGAGGTGGAGCCTTTTTGTTTGGTTACAACCAAGACAAAGTAGTTTTGGAAAATAGCACTTTTATTAACAACAAGGCTATCAAAAATGCAGCGGGTCAGGGAGGTTCTGGTGGTGGAGTTCGCCACGGAAATGTAGATTTGACAGTGACAAATACCACCTTTGCTAACAACACAGCCGATGATAACGGTGGTGGCTTGTGGCTGGGAGAAGAGGGTAATATCAACATTGTCAATAGTACATTTTCCGGCAACACGGCTGCTAAACAAGGCGGCGGAATGGTTGTCGGTAACAAAGATGCCTTTTCGACTAACATCGTCAATTCGACTTTTGCCAAGAACACCGCTGGAGAGTTTTCGGGAGGTATTGCAACCTTTGGCAATCAGCCAATTACTGTCAAAAATTCGATTTTTGATAGCAACACGGCTGGCAATCCTTTTAAAGTTAAATTCCAAACTGGAAGAGAACTAATTGATGGCGGGAATAATCTTCAGTTTCCAGCTAAACTCACGACAGGCGATCCTAACGACAATAACGCTACGGCAAAGGTGACGATCGCAGATCCGAAACTCGGCCCTTTGCAAAATATCAACGGTGCTTTCGTGTTGCCCCTGCTAGCAGGAAGTCCCGCCATTGACACAGGTACTGGTGCGGGCGCGCCAGCTAAGGATCAGCGCGGTGTGACTCGCCCCCAGGATGGTGATGGTAACGGCAGTGCGATCGTCGATATCGGCGCTTTTGAATTCACAACGACAGCCACGCCGACTCCGACACCAACTCCGACACCAACACCCGCCCCAACTCCGACACCCGCACCAACTCCGACACCGGCACCAACTCCGACTCCGACACCCACGCCCGCCCCAACTCCGACACCGGCACCAACTCCGACTCCGACACCCACACCCGCACCCACGCCGACACCGGCACCAACTCCAACTCCGACACCCACACCCGCCCCCACGCCGACACCGGCACCAACTCCGACTCCGATACCGGGCACAGATAATTGTTTGCTCGATCGATTCAGCGCCCCAGAATTAAACTCTGCTACCATCACCCCCAACCCAGTCCAAAAAACTGTCAATGGGGGTAACAATGCCGATTTCATCATGGGTAGCAGCATCCCCGAGTCGATTAACGGACTGGGCGGCAACGACACTATCTACGGCATGGGCGACAATGACAACATTGACGGCGGTGCAGATAACGACTTGCTCTTCGGCAATGACGGCACTGATTTCATCCAAGGTGGCGCTGGCAACGATACCATCAGTGGTGGCAAAGATAATGACACTATTCTTGGCGCCGATGGCAATGACTTCTTAATGGGAGATTTGGGCAAAGATACTGTTGCCGGCGGTATCGGCAACGACACCATTTTTGGCGGCAAAGATGACGATATCTTGATCGGTGAAGATGGCGACGACTTCCTTTTCGGCAACTTAGGAAATGACACTATCAATGCTGGCAACGGCAACGATCTTGTGTTTGGTAATGAAGGTACAGACTTGCTGTTTGGCGGGGCAGGAGATGACACGATTTACTCCGGCAAAGAAAACGACAGTCTCGATGGCGGTATTGGCAACGACGTACTGTTTGGTAACGATGCAAACGATGTTCTATGCGGTGACGCCGGTAACGATACGCTTTTCGGCGGTAAGGGTAACGATCTCTTTGCTGGCGGTGCTGGTTCCGATTTCCTTTCCGGGGATATAGGAGATGATACTTTGACTGGCGGTTCGGGAAGTGATGTGTTTTTCCTAAATCAAAGTTTGGGTAGCGACATCATTACTGATTTCCGCAAGGGCGAGGATTTAATTGGGTTGGCTCCCGGTTTGAGTTTCAATCAACTCAGCATTACATCTAGCAACAATCAAACTTTGATTGGCGTGACGGGTACCAATCAATTGTTAGCGAAGCTTAACGGTGTTGCTGCCAATGCTCTCACCGCTACCGATTTTATCACTCTGTAGTTACCTCTTTTGTGCAGCAGTGCGATCGACAGTTAAAACCCCTGACAGTTGACAGTTAATAGTCTAAGATATTGTAGGGTGCGTCAGCGATTAGCCTAATTTTTAGGTAGTCCGCCAGAAGTCGCTGACGCACCCTACTACTACTTTATTCCTTCGATTGCCAGGACTAAAGTCCTCACTACAAACTCATTCTATCGACAATGATATGAATTGTTAATTGTCAATTTTTCAATATTAAAAAATAAAAATAATTTGCAGTTTCACTTCTGAATTCTCCCGAATTATTTCAATGCGATCGATAAACTCTCGAAAATAAAACCTGCGTTCCGATTCAGACAAATCCAGCCAAAATTGGGGAAGAGAAACAGTTTGAGCAGTTTCTCGCAAATTTACGGGGGGCATTTTCGCTAACCTGCTTTGCATTTCTGCAACTTCTGTGCGGATTTTATACGATCGCAAATCTGCCGTTTCTGCGTCCAAAATGCCGCTTTCAATCAGGGCGGGCAGTTGTTCTATAATTTTTTGTTTAGATGCGATCGCCCCGGCAATTCCGGCTTTAATGCCTTGGATGTCCGGCATTTGCAACTGGGCGATCGCCTCTGGCAAATCGCGACAAATTCCTGCTATGGTTAACTGCAACACTTCTTCGTAGGAAATGCCGCTGCATTTAGGCTGTTGGGGACAGTTAATCGGTCGCAAATAAAGGTATTCTTTGTCTTTGCGGTAGGCTGTGACTTTGGCAACTGTCATGGACGACTTGCACTCGGCGCAAATTGCTAAACCTGCGAGGGAACGCGGGGCGCTGGCGCTGCGGGGAGCAAGGCGACTGTTGCGCCGCAGCAATCTGTCTACTTGGGCGGCTTCTTCTCGGGAAATAATCGGGACGTGGGTGTTAGAAATTACTTCGCCGTTTTGATATTCTAAATCGCCTCGGTAGGCGGGATTTGTCAGCCAGCGGCGGCCTGTGCTGACGGAGATTTTTTTGTTGTATTTCTTTGCTAAATAACACACGGAACCGCGCAGGGAACCGTAGATGAGAAAGTGTTCAAAAAAGTCTTTGACGGCGGGGGAGGCGGTTTTGTCGATCGCATATTTGTCTTTGCCGCGCCGATAGCCGTAGGGGGCTTTTCCGGGTGGGGGAAGGGATTTGATGCGGTTGCGGGCGTGTCCTTTGCGAATGCTGCGGCTGTGTTGGCTGCGCTGGATCTCGGCGAGGAGTTTGAGCAAGTTGGCTCTATTTTCTGTTTGTTTTTCGTCTGTGACAATTAGTTGAATGCCGAGGTTTTCTAGTTGTTCGAGGTGGGCGCACACTTGCTGTACTGTGTCCCCGAGTTCTTCAAAACGCTGAATTAGCAAGTATTTGACTGGTTCTGTTTGGCAGTCTTTTAGCAGTTGCTGGAGTTGCTGGCGCCCTCCTAAGTCTTGGTATGTGCGATCGACCTCTTGGCCCCAAATTTCGGCTGCTGGCGCGGCTTCTAACAGCGGTTCGGTGTAAGAGTAGGCGATGATTTTCATCTGTTATACCAATTTAATGTGAAGTTGCACATATCTCGATCCCCCTAAATCCCCCTTAAGAAGGGGGACTTTGAAAAGAATCTTATCCCCCCCTTATTAAGGGGGGTTAGGGGCGATCCGAATTCGGGAGCAGCCTCATAAAAAAATGGTATTACTCGCCCAGTTCAATGATATTCCCGTCTGGATCTTGGGTAAATAATGCCGATCGACCTGACGCGCTCATTTGTACCGGGCAATTGTGAGCGATTAATTGCTCTTTGGCTGCCTCTAAGTTAGCCACAGCAAACGCTAGATGTCGGTTGCGCCCCAATTTTTCATAGTCTACGGCATCTGGTATAATTGTTGCCGCCAAAATTAGGTGTAGCTGGAAGTTACCGACTTGATACCAGATGCCGGGAAATTTTAATTCGCGATCGATTTTTTGCAGTCCTAATACATTGCTGTAAAAGTGTTGGGATTTTTCGAGGTTGGAAACGAGCAGGGCGCTGTGGAGGGCTTGATTAATTTGCATTTGTATTTGGTATTTATTTTTTTACCGCCGATGCAGGCAGATGAGCGCTAATGAACGCAGATTTGTTTAGGTTAGTAGATTATTTGATATGATAACATTATTAGTCGCTCTTAATACCGTCACAAAAATTAATTAACTGTAGCTAGAGCTTTTTAAACGTAATTCCGTCCGTTCAAGATGTATATCTATTGTAGCCTAGAAATTTGTAGGGAATTCAACCAACAGGAAGCTGGACATCCCAGATGTGACTTGAACAGGCTCCCGCTTCCCGGAAGCAAGCGCTTCAAAGATTTTTAACAAAATTCATGATACGTGCGATGGTTAGCGATCGATATATCATTATTTTTTGTCAAATCTTCCCGAAATCTTGGGAGCAGTAGTAAACTAATAAATAATGAACACAAACAAGTTTGATAGTCCTTAAACATAACTTACGCGCAGGCAGCCAGAAAGCGGTTTTTTTTACTACAATACAGAGGTTGTAGCCAGCCGATCAGCTAAAAAACCCGGTTATCAAGGTCGGAGTGCGTAAGTCCTCTTAAACTAAAAGCTGACTAGGATTTAGCAACTATGACCCCGATCGCAATTCCCGGCTACCGCATCAGCGAACAACTCTACTCCGGCACCCGAACCTTGGTTTATCGAGGTTTTTCGGAATCAGACAATCGACCAGTCGTCATCAAATTTCTCAAGTCTGAGTATCCGACTTTCACCGAACTGGTGCAGTTTCGCAATCAGTACACAATTGCCAAAAATATTGAGAATTCCGGTACAGTCAAACATTTAAGTCTGGAAACATATCGTAACGGTTTTGCTTTAGTAATGGAGGACTTTGGCGGTATTTCTCTGGCTGAATACATCACCAGCGATGCTTTTGGAGTCCAGGGTAAATTCACCAATCGCCTAGCCATTTTTTTGCAAATTGCCATTCAAATTTGCTCGGCATTAGAAACAATATATCACAGCGGCATTATTCACAAGGATATCAAACCACAGAACATTATAATCAACCCTACAACCAAAGAAATCAAACTTATAGATTTTAGCATCTCATCGTTTTTGCCTAAAGAAAATCAAGAAATCAAAAACCCCAATATCTTGGAAGGCACATTAGCTTATATGTCTCCCGAACAAACTGGCAGAATGAATCGCGGGATTGACTACCGCACCGATTTTTACTCGCTGGGAGTAACTTTTTACGAACTGCTGACAGGACAATTGCCGTTCCAATCTAAGGAGCCGATTGAGTTAGTTCACTGCCACATTGCTCGCCAGCCAATTCCCCCGATCGCCCTAAATCCTGCCATCCCCCAAGTATTGAATGACATCGTGCTAAAACTGATGGCTAAAACAGCGGAAGTACGCTATCAAACAGCTTTTGGCATCAAACACGATTTAGAAAAATGCTTAAAACAATACTCGGATTGTGGCACTATTCAACTGTTTGAATTAGGCAGCAGAGACATTTCCGAACGCTTTGTGATTCCCGAAAAACTTTATGGCAGAGAAAGCGAAGTTTCGAGCCTGCTAGCAGCCTTCGAGCGCGTCGCCTGTCCCCAGGAAAATCCCCCAGCAGCCGATTTGGATGTTTCGTCTTCCAACAGCCGAGAACCGCAGAAAATACCCCGTACAGCTACTACCGAAATCGTGCTGGTAGCGGGCTTTTCTGGGATTGGCAAAACCGCTGTGATTAACGAAGTTCACAAGCCCATAGTTCAGCAGCGGGGATACTTTATCAAAGGGAAATTTGACCAATTCAAGCGCGATATTCCCTTTTCGGCATGGGTACAAGCTCTGCAAAGTTTTATGCGGCAATTACTCACAGAAAGTGCTGCTCGCGTTCAGCAGTGGCAAGCCAAAATTTTGTCAGCTTTAGGGGATAATGCTCAGGTAATTATTGATGTTATCCCAGAATTAGAACTGCTGATTGGCAAGCAACCTGTTGTCTCTGAACTAGAACCAAATCCTGCACAAAATCGCTTCAATCTATTATTTCAAAAGTTCATTCGTGTCTTTGCTACCAAAAATCACCCCTTAGTCATTTTCTTAGATGATTTGCAATGGGCAGATTCAGGATCTCTGAAATTAATGCAATTGTTGGTGGGCGAATCAGAAGGTCAACATTTGTTGCTAATTGGCGCCTATCGAGATAATGAAGTGTCCAAGGTTCATCCCTTAATGCTGACTTTATCAGAGATTCGCAAGCTCGGTGCGGGTTCATCTTCTCTACAAAAACAGGGCAGCGATCGCTCGGCCACTATAATTAATCAAATTAATCTCGCGCCACTTTCAATAGTGGACTTGAATCGTCTGGTTGCTGATGCTTTAAGTTGTGCGACCCACCGAGCTTTTTCCTTGACAGAAATCATTTTCAACAAAACTAATGGAAATCCTTTTTTTAGCAATCAATTCCTCAAGCAACTCCACGAAGATAAGTTAATCTATTTCGATTTTGCCTCCCCATTGCCAGGGAGAGATAGGGGTGGTTGGCAGTGCGATCTTACTAAAATCAGAGAATTGGCAGTCAGCGATGATGTAGTCGAGTTTGTGGCGAATAAATTGCAGAAATTGCCACTTGCTACTCAAGATGTTTTAAAATTAGCTGCTTGTATTGGTAGCCAATTTGATCTAGAAACCTTAGCCCTTGTCTGTGAAAAATCTCAAAGAGACACCGCAGCCTACTTGTGGAAACCATTGCAAGAAGGTCTAATTTTACCGCAAAGTGAAGTTTATAAATTTTTTGGAGATGGTGGAGACTCTGCGCCATTAGCGGTTGCCGATTGTCAATTGCCAAGTTATAAATTTTTGCACGATCGCGTTCAACAAGCCGCCTATTCTTTGATTCCAGACGACGCAAAGCAGTCAACTCACCTGAAAATTGGCAGATTGCTGCTGCATCAGGGCGGGCACGCACCATCCACCGCCCCTACGGAAGATCGGATATTTGATATTGTCAACCACTTGAACATGGGAGTGGAATTAATTGTCGATCGCACCGAAAGATATCAACTAGCTTCCTTGAATTTAATTGCTGGGCGCAAAGCTAAAACTTCCACAGCTTATGCTGCTGCTGTTGATTACTTAACTATCGGCAGAAATCTGCTACCAGAGGATAGCTGGACAAATTTATACGACTTGACGATCGATCTTTATGTAGAAGCGGTTGCAGCCGAATATTTGAATACCAATTTCGATTTGTCGCACCAACTGGCCCAAATAGTTATATCGCGATCGCACAATCTCCTCGATCAATTCCGAGTTTACGAAGCCCAAATTCAGTCTTATATTGCCCAAAATCAGATGAAATCGGCAGTGGATACTGGATTGCAAGTTTTGGGAATGCTGGGTGTTGCTTTAGAAACACAACTCCCGGCGGTGGTGGAGATACCCGCTTTAGCCAATCTCCCAGAAATCCACGATCCTTATAAAATTGCTGCTTTGAGGGTTTTATGTGCGATCGCCTCTGCCGCTTATCTAGCTAGTCCAGAAATTTACCCAGCCGTTGTCTTTACAATGGCACATATTTGCAGTAAATATGGAAACTCTGCCCCGGCTAGTTATGCCTATGCTTGTTGCAGCTTAATCTGTGAAACAATCGGAGACATTGAATTAGGCTATCAATACGGTCAACTATCTTTGCAAGTATTAGATAAATTTACCTCCACAGAATTTGAATCTAAAGTTATAATGGTCTACAATGCTTGCGTGAGACATTGGAAAGAACCTAGTCGAGCGACAATACCGTCTTTGCTCTGGGCCGTCCAAAGCGGCTTAGAAAGCGGCGATATGGAGTATGCTTGCTATTCTGCTATGTATCTTTGCATCTACAGCTTCTTTAGCGGTGAAGACTTAACATCTGTAGATCTAAAATACGACCAGTATCTTGAATCAATGGTCAAGTCCAAGCAAGAATATCAGATTTATTATACCAAAATATGGCGACAGCTAACATTAAATTTACAAGGATTAGCTGAGGACAAATGTCGGTTAGTTGGCGAGAGTTTTAATGAAGATGAACTGCTGCCTGTTTTGCTAGCAGCAAATAATGTATCTTCCCTGTTTGGCGTTTATTTTGCTAAATTGGTTCTCAATTATTTGTTTGGCGAACTCGAAAGTGCCGTGGAAAATGCCCAGCTAGCAGAGCAATATGTCGTTGGTGTCGGTTCGCTGATGATGGTACCGCAGCACAACTTTTACCATTCCCTAGCCCTGCTGGCGATGTATGCCGATGCTGAGCCGATCGCGCGATCGCAATATTTGAGCCAAGTGAGAGCCAATCAGGAAAAAATGCAAACCTGGGCATTCCACGCACCCATGAATTACCAACACAAGTACGACTTAGTAGCAGCAGAAATAGCACGAGTATTGGGAGACAGGCTCGAAGCCCTCGATTTGTACGATCGCGCCATTGCTACCGCCAAACAAAACCAATACCTTCAAGAAGAAGCACTCTTCAGCGAACTTACAGCTAAATTCTACCTGGAATTAGGCAAAGATAAAATTGCCCGCGTCTATCTAACTGACGCTTACTACGCTTATGCTCGCTGGGGTTCCCAGGCCAAAGTCCATGATTTACAACAAAAATATTCCCAATTACTCGGCCCCATTCTCCAACAAGAAAACACTTTTTATACAGGAGAGACAATTTCTGAAACAATTGTGGTAGCGATTACTTCCAGCAGCCAAAATGTTTCCAATTTACTCGACCTAGAAACAGTAATTAAAGCTTCTCAAGCCATATCGGGAGAAATCAACGTCGAGGAACTGCTATCAACCTTAATCCGAATACTGATCGAAAATGCAGGCGCATCCAAAGGCTCTCTGATCTTAGAAAGGGATAGTAAATTATTGATTGTTGCTAAATGTGTAGACAAACACTGCTATTTGCCAAATATTCCAGTTTCTCAAAGCCAAGATCTTCCCATCACAGCCATTAACTACGTCTGGCGTACCAGAGAAACCTTGGTAATTAACGATATTGCTGTAGAAAATATCTTTGCAGCAGATCCCTACATTATTCAGCACCAACCTAAATCTGTATTGTGTACTCCCATTGTTAACAAAGGTCAAGCGATCGGCATTCTGTACTTAGAAAACAGTCTCGCCACAGGTGCATTTACTGCTGACAGATTAGAAGTATTAAAAATCCTATCTTCCCAAGCTGCTATCTCCATTGAAAATGCTCTGCTCTATCAAACTCTAGAAGATAAAGTAGAAGAACGTACTGCCGAACTTGCTCAAGCTAATCAAGCAATTTCTGCCCTCAACCAGCGCCTCAAAAACGAAAATGTTCGGATGAGTGCAGAACTCGATCTCCTCAAACAAATGCAGCAGTTAATTCTACCAAAGCCAGCGGAATTAGCAGCAATTGCAGAGTTAGATATTGCAGGATTTATGGAAGCAGCCGATGAAGTTGGTGGCGATTACTACGACGTACTTTTTAATGACGGGGTGGTAACGCTCTGCATTGGTGATGTCACCGGACACGGACTAGAAAGTGGCATTTTGATGGTGATGACTCAAACGGCTGTTCGGACTCTCAAGGAAGTTAAAGAACTTGACCCCGTGCGCTTTTTAGATACCCTGAACCGCACTATTTATAAGAATATTCAGCGGATGAACTCGGACAAAAACCTGACGCTAGCCCTCCTCAATTACGCAGACAGCAGAATTAGTATTAGCGGTCAACATGAGGAAACTCTCGTAGTCCGAAAAGGTGGTAAGATTGAACGCATTGACATGATGGATTTAGGATTTCCGATAGGCTTACATGAGGATATTTCAGATTGGATCGGTCATCTTTTAGTAGATTTAGAGCCGGGGGATGGTGTCGTGCTTTACACTGATGGCATCCCCGAAGCTAGAAATATCCACAAACAATTCTACGGCATGGAAAGACTCTGTGCTGTGGTTTCTCAAAACTGGCATTTGAGCGCCGAACAAATCAAGCAATCTGCGATCGATGATTTGCGAAAATTCATTGGAGCGCAAAAGGTATTTGATGACATTACTTTGCTAGTATTGAAGCAACAGGGAAATATTGTGCATAATTTATGATTGACGGTCATCGGCCAGGTTTATCATATCGCTGTTTCATTTAGTATTGAAGCATCGAAGCAAAATCCGGATTTAGAGATTTTCCACTGTAAGTTATAGTCATAAACAGCGATCGAGCGAAAAAAAATCCGTTTTCTTGGAAAGAAAAGCATTGTAGATTTCCAGCTTGGAGATCGCGTCAGCAAAGAAATGGCAATCATGTTTTCGGATTTGCGTTCGTTTACAAGGATGGCGGAGCAAATGACTCCTCAAGAAAACTTCAATTTCATCAATACATACTTACAGCAAATTAGTCCCGAAATTCGCAAGCACAACGGTTTTATTGTCAAGTATATGGGAGATGGACTGATGGCAGTTTTTCCCGACGGCGTTGATGATGCTATTCAGGCGGGAATTATGAAGGTTGAACAGTTGAAAAAATTAAATCAAAGCCGTAAAATAAATGGGGAGATACCGCTGAATATTGGCATTGGTATCCATGTCGGTGATACGATGGTTGCAATTATTGGAGATGCCAATCGGATGCAAGCTGATGCGCTGTTCGATCGTGTCAATCTCACGGCTCGCCTGGAAAGTTTAACTAAGTATTATGGGGTATCTTTATTAATTTCAGAAGCTGTGGTAAAACGTTTGAGTCAACCCGAAAAATATCATATTCGATTTTTGGATCGGGCAATTGTCAAAGGTAGACAAGAAGCCATTACTGTTTGTGAGGTGTTAGATGTTGAAGTAGAACCTGTGCGATCGCTCAAGATTCAAACTTTGCCTATTTTTGACGAAGGTCTAGAACAATATTGTCAGGTAAATTTTGCTAATGCCCAAGATTGTTTTGAACATATAGTAGAGCTAAATCCTGCTGACAAACCCAGGCAAATTTACCTAAGACGCATCCAAGAATTGTTAAAAAATAGTCTTCCCGCTAACTGGAATGGCGTCTGGAAATTTACCCAGAAGTGACATTGACATATTAACAGGAGGCAGAAAAATAATGACATTTGGAAGTTTACAAACTATGATTCAAGTCTTTGGAGAATTCATCGACCAGTTTCCACCGGAACACGACTCCCTAGAACTTACATTTACGCCAAGTTCTCGCCCGATCAAGCAGCGCTGGCGCAACAATAGGGTATCGGCTCATTTTGTTGCCGATTATTTGTCCAGCTTTCTCCCGGTGGACGAGCAGGATGCTAGCAGCGAGAAACGGATTAAACAAAGTAAGGGAGCTGTGAGCTACATTGCCAATGAACTATTAGAAAATGCCATCAAGTTTACTGATGATAATTGCAATCATAAGGTAAGGTTTGGGATACACTTTATAGGAGAATCTGATGTGACTGCCGTAATTTTTGCCACTAACTACGTGCAGCAACCAGCGGCGAATAAATTGCAGGAATTCATTGCAGAACTGTTTAATTCCGACTCTGATGAACTATATTTACAGCAGCTTGAAAAGAATGCTGAATCTGAAAGTGAAACATCGGGACTGGGATTGCTGACGATGATTAATGACTATTCAGCTAAGATTGGTTGGAAATTTGAGAGGATGTCTGATGGTTCCAATATGCTAGCTATTACGACAATCGTTCAAATTAGCGTTTAGTTTCATTTTTTTCAAGATTGACGAATTCACAAATGGATACAAGCCCCCGACACTGCTCAGTGGTTAACCCCAAATTTTAGACCGAAGTTGAACCTCCTCAATTGATCTGTGGAGTCAATCTCAAATCGAAAAATGGAAATCGACTGGCTCTTTTGTCCGACAATAATTCACTCAGGAAACGACAAAACAATGGATATTCACGAAATCAAAGGTCAAGACTACTGTATTCAATACGATCCAAAATCGGTGACAGTCTGTTTCCAAGGCGAACTCAGCTTAGATGGAGCGCCAGATTATAAGCCAATCGTCGATCTATTAGATGAGGTAGCTAATCCTGAACCGCCTACTATTACCTTGAACCTAACAAAATTGGATTTTGTTAATAGTTCTGGTATTAATATGCTGTCTAAGTTTGTGATTAGTGTACGGAAAAAGAAAACGATTCAACTTTTGGTAGTGGGTTCACAAGATGTTCCTTGGCAACAGAAATCTCTCAAGAATCTAGAAAAGCTATTGCCAACTTTGAAGTTACAATTGGAGTAGGTGATGTTTCAGTTGACAGTTGACAGTTGACAGTTGACAGTTGACAGTTAACAGTTAACAGTTAACAGTTAACAGTTAACAGTTAACAGTTGACGGTTGACAGTTGACAGTTGACAAAAGAAGGAAGAGGATTGGAGTAATGAATAGTCTGATTTTAATTTCTCCCGGGATTGGGGCTTTCAACCAATTATTTCGGGTAATGAATAGTCTGATTTTAATTTCTCCCGGGGTGCAGGCTTTCAACCAATTCTTTCTGGTAATTTTTAAGCACAATTATTTATACAAGCGGGACGCCCGTGCCACAATTTATCATAAATTTGGATGCTTATCAACTGTTTAAGTTTGTTGTACTGGCAGTTCAATGATAAACTCGGTTCCCTTCCCCGGTTCGGACTCGCACCTGAGCGTTCCTCGGTGATTTTCTACTAGGATTTTGTAGACAATAGATAATCCTAAACCAGTACCTTTACCGATCGCCTTGGTGGTAAAAAACTGCTCGAACATTCGTTTTTTTACCTCTGCTGTCATTCCCGATCCCGTGTCAGAAATCCTGACTCTGACGCGATCTAGCCCAGCGAGTTCTGTGCGTATCGAAATTTTTAGGGCTGGATCGGGCCGATTTTTTGCTGCCTCGTCCAAAGCATCGATCGCGTTACTAATTAGATTCATAAATACTTGATTTAGTTGTCCGGCATAACACTCTACACCAGGCAATTTTTCATAATTTTTAACTATTTGAATCTCGCGACGGTCTTTTTTAGCATTGAGACGGTTACGCAAAATTAGGATGGTGCTGTCAATACTGTCGTGCAAATCGCACAGGTTCATGTTAGTGTTATCTGTTCGCGAAAAGCTGCCCATGGATTTGACTATTTCGCGAATGCGATCGGAACCCATGTGCATGGAAGACATAACTTTAGGTAAGTCTTCAACTAGAAATTCGAGATCGATGTCTTGGATTTGATTTTTTATTTCGGAACAGGGGTTGGGATAGTGTTCTTGATATAGACGCAGCAGGTTCAGTAAATCTTGGGTATAAATTTCGGCATGGCTCAAGTTGCCGTAAATAAAACTAACTGGGTTATTAATTTCGTGGACGATACTTGCCATTAGGGCTCCCAGGGAAGACATTTTTTCGCTGTGGAGGAGTTGAGCTTGAGTTTGCTTGAGTTCGCGAAGTGCGCGATCGATTTGGGCTGCTTGAGCTTCGGCTTTGGAGGTGGCTGCACAGCTTTCTTGATAGAGTTCAACCTGTTTGAGGTCGATTTCAAATTGTTCGATTTCGCTTTCTTGCTGGTACTGACTCACGACGGCATCGAAAGCTGTTAACAATTCGCCACCGGCAGCTTCGATAATGTACTGTAGATGGGGATTCTCCTGCCTGAGTTCGGTGTCGGGAACTTGCACTAATGCTTTTATGCGATCGATATATTCGCGCAGTTGCTTGTCTAGATACAGCGGCGCCTCAAAATACATCGCTTTGACGGTGGGTGAAGGGGGACTCGCCAAGTTGATGCTGCTGTCAGTATGAATTAAATCGTGGTGAGATTTTTCCATAAGCTCGATCGCCTCTAACAAATTCCCGCGCAGTTTGGCTCTTTCTGCCGCATTCCCAGAGCTAACTAACCTCATGCAAAAAAATGCCGATCGCTGGGAAAGCATTCGCTGGCGGCCGCTGATGTTAATTACCGCTGCACTAACTTTTCTGGCTGTCGTAATTTCTTCCAGATTAAAGTAGTTTCTCAGTGCCGCCATTCGTAATACTCCAGAATCAACTAAATGTTTGTAGTTCGTGCTGACACAAGATTGTATAACCATAAAAAAAATGTACAATACACTAAGCAATATATGCTCTTTTTACTATTAAAGTAGTATACTTTAATACAATTATTTTTTATTGGTTGCTTGTAGCAAAATAAAGAAGGAAAAATAAGGAAAAATAACAAGAATAAGCAATCAACTGCATTGGGAAAAAGCTATTCAGAGCGTCCTAACCCTCGAAGGTGCCCTATCATATCTTTTAGCATTTTGCTTATTGTAAAGGTTTTCTTAATTATCCAAAAATTTACCGATCAACTTTGCCATGATTTGAGCTTGAGTTTGCGGCAACCCGTGAGTCGCATTAGGGATAATTGCTAACTCAGCTCTCGGTATCTCGTTGGCGTAGGTTTGACAGTGCCATAGAGGAATTGTTTCGTCTCTATCTGCTGCTATGACTAAGGTAGGAATTTGCAATTTGTGAATTTCTTTTTCTACTGTGTCAACGGCGTCTTCTGGCCGCATCCGGCTCATTAAAAATGACCTTGCTACTGGTTGATACATTAGCTCCCTGCGCCACCCGGAAATTTCTTGCAATTTCTCACTTTTCCCCGCTAATCTAGCAAAAGGTTTTGCTAGCTGCAAGGCCCAATCAACGGCGGGCGTTTGCCACAGCAAGGGTCGCAAAGCATCGTACTGACCGCAAAAACTGTCGTCCCGGATTCCCGCAGGTGCTGCTAACACTAAACTGCTGACAGATTTGGGATATTTTAGGGCGTATGCAGATGCTACCCAGCCGCCAAAAGAATGCCCGATGATGCCGCATGGTTCGATGTTTAGTTGTTGTAAAACTTGCCGCACAAAAGCAACTTCTACAGCTACGTCGTATTGGATTTGTGGTTTGCTGGATTCTCCAAAACCTAACATATCTAAACTGATGCACCGAAATTGAGATTGCAATAATTCAATTAAGGGTAGCCAGCAAGTTTTTTCTCCGAAAAAACCGTGCAGCAGCAATAAGCATGGGCCAGTGCCAATGTCGAGGTAGGTGGCTGTTTGGCTGTGGTTATTGACAAATGTAGTTAATGTGTGCTTGTGTGCTACTGCTGCTTGAGACTGCATGGGCGATCGACTCCTGACAATTTGATGGAAGAGGGAAGAGGGAAGAGGGAAGAGGGAAGAGGGGAGAGGGAAGAGGGAAGAGGGCTTTTGTTATTGACGGAGAAGGAAGAATATATACACAGTAAGCTTTTTGGCGATCGACATTTTACTTTTAATGAGGTGGATTTACTTCTTTAAAGCAATACTCGTAAACAATTGTAACAAAACAGCAGTCCATAGGTTAAACTTCATTACAGAGTACACAATTAGAAATAGAGCGTGATAGTCTCTATTATTATTTGAAAAATACTGCAAACTCAAAGCAGGAGAACACTTTGAACTCTACTTTAAAACGTTACCCGGCTTGCTCCCTGCGCGAAGATGTCAGTGAGTACGTAGCACACTTACAACTTCACATGACTTTACAAGCTCGAAACTTGCTCCCTACCATTACCACTGCTAAGGACAGTCGCGAACAACTGTTGCAGCAGACTCAGGCTCATTTTGAGAAGCGTGTTTCTCGGCAATCTCTTTAAAGAATTTTTTGGTTTCCCAATTGTACGATCGCCCGCGATCGATCTTTCCCCAAGTTTAATCATCTCAGAAACCCGGTATCTTCAAAAATACCGGGTTTCTTGTTGGCTAATGGTACTAAATCTGGGTTGAAACTTCTCGTCGAGAGGAGTCGGCGGTTGAAACCGCGACTGCACAAGCGAAGTCGGCCTCCGCCGACTGAAGAATAGAGGGGTATTATTTCCAGATGGGGTATTAGGCATCACGACCGAATTTGAGTAATATGCGTTGAGTATTCTTTAGTTTTATGTTTATGCGAATTCGGATTATTGCATTTTTGAGTTTGGCGGCGGTGGCTGGTGGGGAATTGGCGGCGCGGGCGATCGATCTGACTGTCGTACCGACTGACGTAGAGTTGAGAGAAGGAACCGCAGAGGCGCAGAGGGCGCAGAGGGAGGAGGATGAGGTGAGTGCAACTGTACCGGATTTGCCAACATCTGATGAGATTGCTGTTGCTCCAGAAGTTCGATCGCCCTCACTCAAGTCCGATCGCCATAAAGATTTTACATCTCTGTTAGCAACTGCGGGGACGATCGCCACCAAAGTCGAAATCCCGGAAGCAGTCAACGGCAACGCGCAACAGCTAGGCGGTACTCTACCAATCAGTCAAGGGAGAAATGTTGAGGGCATTTACGTTGCAGAGGTGAAAATTCGCTTTGTTAATTCCCGAGGCGAAGCTGTTGATAAAAAAGGAAATCCGATTAAGGGGAGAACTTCGGAAGATTTTATCCGAGGCGAGCTCAAACTCAAGGCGGGGGATAATTACAGCCAGCAAGTTGTACGATCGGATTTGCAGCAGTTGCAGCAGTTGGGATTGTTTGACAAGGTGACGGTTTCTACTGAAGAAGTTGGGACGGATATTAATGTAATTTACAATGTCCAAGAGCGATCGGCTCGTTCTGTTGGGGCGAGTGTCACTTTGAGTGATGATGTTGGTGTGGCTGTTCCTCTTTCCTATGTCGATCGCACTTTCGGGACAAACGGGCAGCGGTTGTCGGTGGAAATTCAGCCCAGTCTCCGAGGTATCGAGTACGACGTGCAGTTTGTCAGTCCTTACGTTGCCGCCGATGACCGTTTGGGATACAGTGTGAGAGCTTTTGGCAATCGCAGAATTTCGGAAATTTTCAACAAAGATATTAATTTGCCCAACGGCGATCGAGTTCGAGAAATTCGGATGGGCGGAAATCTCGCTGTTACGCGACCTTTGGGCGATTGGCGGGGAACTTTGGGACTGAATTATACCAATATCAGCACGCGCGATCGCAATTTAAATCTTGCTCGCCGGGACGTACTCGGCAATCCTCTCACATTCAGCGGTGCGGGTGTTGACGAATTGTATACTGTTTCTTTTGGCGCTACGCTCGATCGGCGAAACAATCCATTCAACCCAACCAGCGGCTCAATTCTCAGCCTCAGTACAGAACAGTCGATACCTCTGGGACGCGGCAACATTGCGAGCAACCGACTGCTAGCCAATTATATACAATATGTACCAGTAACTTTGCTGGGCATCAGCGAGTCGGAAGCTTTGCCAGAAATGTTGGCTTTTAACGTGCAAGGGGGGACGGTAATTGGAGATTTGCCACCGACGGAAGCGTTTCGCCTGGGTGGACGCAATTCTGTGCGGGGTTACGACGGCGGGGAAATTGGCAGCGGGCGGAGTTATTTTTTGGCTTCCGGCGAGTATCGGTTTCCGGTTGGTAGGGATGTGGGTGGCGTGATATTTGTTGATTTTGCGTCGGATTTGGGAACGGGTGACAGCGTGTTGGGAAAACCGGCGGTAGTCAGGGATAAACCGGGGACTGGGGCTGGTGTTGGTTTGGGTGTCAGAGTGCGATCGTCCTTGGGATTAATTCGCTTGGATATGGGTGTCAGCGATGACGGGGACATCAAATTTGTACTCGGTACAAAACAGCGATTTTAAATAGTTGATAGTTGTAGGGGCGGTGGATGGTGCGGGCCCGCCCTCTTCGTTGACAGTTGACGATAAAGGTACAAAGGTACGTAGTTGCGCTTCAGCGCTCTTTCCTGATATTTATGAAGAGCGCTGAAGCGCAACTACGTACCTAATTTGTTTTAGGCAATTGAAAATTGCTATATTTAGGCTCGTAACTGCTTAACGCTTTGGTTTCTTGATATCCATCAGTTTCGGTTTCACCGCCGGAGTGCGCGGGTAAAACTTAAACTTATTGAGCGCCGCACTTGCCGATTTTGCCACACCGCTATCTGTATCTCGCAAAGCTCTTTGCAAGAGCGGAATCACTTTTTCAGACTTAATCATTGCTAGTGCTTCTACAGCAGCTTCGCGCACTTCCGGGTTGAAATCTTGAGCTAATTTACCCAAGGTTTCTATGGCTCGCTGACCGTCGGTTCTCAAAGCATTAGCCGCACCCATTTTACCTAAAGCAGACGCTGCAAATTTGCGAGTTTCTGTGTCCTGACTTTGAACGCATCCCATCAACTGCGCCACCGATGAGTAGTTTGGTGTTTGTCTGGGAGATTCAAGCGTTTGTCTGATTTCGAGTTGTTCTAAATCAATTGATTGTGGTTCGGAAAATCCTGTGTAATTTAACTCTTGTTCAACTTCTGGTTGATTGAACTCTGGTTGATTGAACTCTGGTTGATTGAATTGATTATATGGGTCTTCTTGCCAAACTTCCTGTTGTGGTAAATCCGATGTAAATTCTGTTGGATTTAACTGACTGAACTGTTGCTCCGGGATTTCTTGTTGTTGTACATTACTCTCGTATTGCTCTTGCAAAGACCTGATAGTAGCTAGCATCTGAGCTTCGCGAGCTTGAAACTGCTCCTGAGCGGCTTGCAACTGACTCTCGTATTGCTGTTGCAAAGCCCCCGTCGTTGATTGTATGTCAAATTCGCTGTTCCCATATTGCGAGGCAGCTTGTCTCAATTGAATTTCGTGTTGTTTTTGCAGGTTTTGAAAATGTTCATCCATCTGAGCTTGATAACTGTCATGCAATTCGTCAGAAAGTGTGAGTATATGACGTTCGTGTTCGGCTTGCAAAGATTGTATGTTTTCCTGAAGCTTAGCATTGTAAGCGGCTTCTAATTCCTGGGTGACTTGTCGGATCTGCTGCTCGTGGGAGCCTCCAACTTGTTGGAGCCGATCGCGTTCTGCTAAAACTTGTTGGAGTCGATTTTCGTATTGAGTCGCAACTTGTTGAATCTGATTTTCGTATTGAGCTGTAACTTGTCTGAGTAAATTTTCGTGTTCAACAGTAGCCTTTCTCAACCGATCTTCTCCTTCTTGGTGTGGAGATTCGGTAGTTTGTTGCATTCGAGATATCTGAGCTAGTTCTATATCCTGAGCTATTCTGCGAGTTTGCAGCAAGTGTTCTTGCTTTTGCTTGTGCAACCGCTTTTCCACTAACCAGTAAGCAACTGCTATCCCCGCCAAAAAACCTACGATTGCTCCTATGATTTCCACAACTGAGCTCCTCCGGACAAAATAGTGATGCTGGACTTTTTACAATTTAACCATACACCCGGGAAGTCCCGCGCTCTACCTGTACAATCCGTGAGCGTCGGGATCGAAGGCGAGCGAGTTGACGATTACAGCCGAGTCGCATAACGCGCAGCGTTTGAGGTTTGAGGCTGGATGAGAAAACAAGCCAACTTATTGACAACCGCAAAATCCTTGTGTTAATCTTTTATCAGAAACACCGATAGCCGATAAATGCTGAAAGCTTACAAGTTCCGAATCTATCCAAGCGCCCACCAGCAACAGTATTTTGCTGGTGCTTTTGGTTGTTGTCGATGGTTTTGGAACTATAGTTTGAATAAGAGCCAAGTAACCTACAAGGAAACTGGTAAGGGATTGAGCAGATTGGCTATCCAAGGTATGCTACCAGCGCTCAAGAAGGAATACCCTTGGTTGAAAGATGGGGCATACTCACAAAGCTTGCAAGTAGTAGCACTGAATCTATCAACTGCTTACAAAAACTTCTTTGAGAAACGTGGTGGGTTTCCTAGCTTCAAATCCAAGCACAACAGGCAATCTGTCACCTATCCCCAGAATGTGAAAATTCTGGAGGACACTATAAAATTTCCGATTATTGGTGAAGTCAAAGCCAAGATTCATCGCCAGTATGATGGCACGATCAAAACTGTAACGGTATCCCAAAACCGAGATGGTGCGTATTTTGCATCGGTACTTGTTGATGATAAAATTGGCACTCCAGATGCTAATATCGAAGGAAAAGCAATTGGCTTAGATGTTGGGCTAACTGATTTCTTGGTCACGTCTGACGGCTCTAAGTACAAGCATCCTAGAGCAACTGCTAAACATCGTAAAAATCTGAAGCGCAAGCAACAGAAGCTAAACCGAAAAGTCAAAGGCAGTAACCGACGGAATAAAGCCCGGAAGTTAGTAGCCAAGGTGAATTCTAAAATCAAAAGAGTGCGTGAGGATTTTCTGCACAAGCTATCCCGCAAGATAGTAAACGAAAACCAAGTAATTGTAGTAGAAGATCTAAATATCAAAGGAATGGTAAGAAACCATTGCCTAGCCAAAGCTATCTATGATGCTGGCTGGTCCATGTTTGGAACAATGCTTAAGTATAAAGCCGAGGCAGAAGGCAAGGTCTATTTAGAGATTGACCGATTCTTTCCTAGCTCCAAAACTTGTAACCATTGCTTGTTCAAAGTTTCTGAAATGAATTTGAAAATACGCCAATGGAAATGTCCTAAGTGTGATGCTGTGAATGATAGAGATATCAACGCAGCGCTAAACATTAGAGACGAAGGCTTGCGGTTTTTGGCGTTGGGAATCAGCGCTACTGCCAGTGGACGCAATGTAAGTCAACCCGGAAGAATCTCGGTTCTCTCGGATGCTGTTGCGGTCGAAGCTGGAAGCCCACTCTCTACCGCAAGGTGAGAGTTGGGTAATTCACCCATACAGCTTCCTGTAACCGCCCAAGAGCAGCAGCCAGACTGTCACTCCCAGCCAGTGAATCACCACCGCAGTCCAGATGGAACCGCTTTGCAGGTATGCGATGGAGCACGCTGCGCCCAAAACAGCCGCCAGTAGCAAAAACACGGGATTCATAAAGGTCGATCGACCGATCGGATAAAAAGTCAGCGCGTTGAGCGGGTGGTAAACTACAAACAGCAGCAAACTGGAGCATCCCCAAAACCACAGCATCAGCCCAGAAGCATTCTCGAAAGGGTGCGGCAGCATTAACACGCGGAAAAAAACTTCTTCAGTCAGCCCCGGGCTTAACAAACAGCCTGCGAGCACTCCGGCAATTATTGGCTGGGAGGTTTGCACGTCTACTTTCAGAAATCCGGACGAAAAACCGATGGGAAGTGCGATCGCGCTGTAGACTAGCACCAGCAGAGCTACAACCAGCCAATCGGTGAAATCGGGAATAGTTGAAAAAGCGTGGGTGAGGCGGCGTGCTAGCAAATCGAAGAGTGCGATCGCACTAAAATTTAACATAATCAAATTTATAATTAAAATTTTTAAACAAATGTTATATCATGTCGGTTCGATTGACAGAAATAAGTAAAGGATCGGGCGTGCGCCGGAAAGTCCGCTTTCTGGTTGCGGACTGAAGTCCACACTACGAACCTTTTTGGCTGCGGACTGAAGTCCACACTACGAACCTTTTTTGTGTGCCGGAAAGTCGGCTTTCTGGTTGCGGACTGAAGTCCACACTACGAACCTTTTTTCTGATTGTCATCGACTGGACATGATATTAGCAGTAAGTTGACGCCTTTATGCAAAATCAATCACCGCCGCCTGTCAGAGTCCGCGTTTTTGTTTCCGGGTTAGTTCAAGGAGTCGGCTACCGATATTCGACGATGAATCAGGCCAAGTATCTGCGCCTCGGTGGCTGGGTGAGAAATCTCCCCGACGGCCGTGTCGAGGCTGTCTTTGAAGGTAACAAACAAGCTGTTGAAGCGATTATTGACTGGTGTCGCCGGGGCCCGACTGGTGCTGCGGTTAGTCAGTTAGTTTTGGCAGATGAAGAACCGGAGGGCGATCGCACTTTTGAACTCCGCCGATAAAAAAATAAATAGCACAAACGGCGGTTTTAACCGCCACTACACTGGCATTTCCTCGGCGGGCGCTGACAAAAGTATGAATTGATAAGCCCGGATTTTATATTGCCAATTATTCACGACCGGCAAGTTGATTTAAATTAGCAAATAACTGAGCAACTTTGGTTAAATCTTTATCTCCCGGCGCTATTTCTACGCCGCTCGAAAGGTCAACACCGCTGAATTTGTTGCCGATCGCGCGATCGATCGCATTTAAAATATTATCCGGTGTTAAGCCGCCAGCCAGCAGCCAAGGACAAGCTGGTTTAAACTCTGCTAACATCATCCAATCTATAGTTTTGCCAGTACCGCCAAGTTGAGCTGGATGGTAAGCATCCAACAGTAAAGTATCGACACGCAGGGCGTAAATTGCAGCAGTGGCTAACGTTTCATGACTCTTCACTCTCAAAGCTTTGATAATTTCAATTCCCGGCAAAAACTCGCGCAGCCGATCGCAATATTCCGCTGTTTCATCTCCGTGCAGTTGCACCCCGCTTAAATTTGAATCTGCGGTTACTTGACAGATATTTTCGATTGTGGTATTTGCAAACACGCCGATGCGATCGACATTTTCCGGCAACTGTTCGACAATCAGGCGAATCGTTTGGGGGCTGACATAGCGCGGGGAAGCCGGCACGCAGATAAACCCCAAAGCTTGGGCTCCCAAACGGGCGATCGCCATTCCCTGGTCTAATTTAGTGATTCCGCAAATTTTTACCCGCACTTTTTTTCCTCTGTGCTGAATTTGTATCAAAATATAAACGAATTGTTAACTATTAAAACAAATCTTAGTTTAATGCAAAATAATTTTTATAATTTTCTAAATCAAATAATCTGTGAAATCAGGAGCATATAAACATGATTAACTCATCTTTGCTGTTAGCCGTACAAGCTACCACTCCCTCAACGCCGGAATGGACACCAATGGTAGGACTGACAATGATTATATGCAACTTGCTGGCGATCGCGATCGGCTACTACGGCATCAACAAACAAAACCGAGGCAAGGGCCCAGCTTTACCCGTTGCAGTCCCTGGAATGTTCAAAGGCTTCGGCATCCCAGAATTGCTGGCCACAACCAGCTTGGGCCACTTGCTCGGGGCAGGAGTAATCTTGGGCTTGGGTAACGCCGGAGTGCTTTAAAAATCACGGTTCGGGAAAGGCAAGAGTCATAAAAGATATAATAGACATTTATTCTTGCTCTCCTTTCCCAGGAAACTTTCATGCAGACAGGTTGGCGAATCGGCTCTTTATTTGGCATCCCGCTACTCATAGATTATTCGTGGTTTATAATTTTAGCCCTAGCAACCCGCGAATACGCCAGCAGTTACCGATTGTGGGGATCCGCGCTCTCCTGGAGTGCCGGGTTCGCAATAGCTTTGCTACTATTTGCTTCCGTGCTGTTGCACGAATTAGGGCACAGCTTGGCGTCGATGTCCCAAGGCATTAAAGTTAATTCTATTACTCTATTCTTATTTGGCGGAGTAGCTTCGATCGACTCTGAATCAAAAACTCCGGGTCAAGCTTTTCAAGTAGCTATTGCTGGCCCCCTCGTCAGCTTTGCGCTGTTTTTAATCCTCGGTTTGGGTTCTCAAGTTTTTCCCCGGACAAGTTTGCTATTCATTATTACAGAAAAGGTAGCAGTAATCAATCTAGTTTTGGGATTATTTAACTTAATTCCCGGGCTGCCTTTGGACGGAGGACAAGTTTTAAAAGCAGCAATTTGGAAAATCACTGGTTCTCGATTTGTCGGCGTGCGTTGGGCTGCAAAAACAGGACAAGTTTTGGGTTGGTTGGCTGTTGCTTTCGGTGTCAGTTTATGTTTGTTAGCGCGCCAGTACGGCGGTTTGTGGATTGCGCTGATCGGCGGGTTTGCGATTCGGAATGCCAGTGACTACAGTCGCTTTACTTCGTTGCAAGAAGCGCTGCTCAAAACTAAGGCTGCCGATGCAATGAGCCGCGAGTTTCGAGTTGTCGATGCAAATTTGACTTTGCGAGAATTTGCCGATCGCTATTTGCTAGAAGTCAATCCGTTTCCATTTTACATCGCTGCAACCAACGGGCGGGATTTGGGCTTAGTGTCGATCGACGATATCCGCTGCACAGAGCGCAGTCAGTGGCAAATTCAGACTTTGCACAACATTTTGCAACCCCTGGAAAAAACCCCCACAGTCTCCGAAAAAGCATCCATTGCAGAAGTAATTAACAGCATGGAAGCCCGCCAACTCCCGCGAATCCTCGTCCTTTCGTCCATTGGTGCAGTCGTAGGGACGATCGATCGGGGCGACGTGATGAAAGTTATGGCAAAATACCTCAAACCCAAGATTTCCGAAGCTGATATCAAGCGCAGCAAAGAAGAAAACAGTTATCCCCAGGGATTGCAGTTAAGTGCGATCGCTAAAACCGTACAAGAAAATTAATTTAAAATGGGGCATCAATAATCCAGATTAGTCACAATTTCAGGTGTAAATAGGCGTGCATAAATAAACTCAACCTAAAAAGCTAATTTCCTTGCTGTCAGGAACTTATGACCCACGGTATTGTTCTGTTAATTATGACCACCTAATATAGCACACTTTTTTGTCCAAGATGGTTAAAACAAAAATTCTTATGCCCAATTTTTTTAAGATATTTCATCAATTGGGAGAGAAACGTTGGAGTTGGAAAAAGTTAAGTTTTTCCTTACCCTTCGCTGATTTACAACCTCTTGCCGTCACCTGCATTGTCGTGACAGGAACTCTCTTAGGAGTGCGACATTTAGGTTGGTTGCAGCCCTTGGAATTGAAGGCTTTTGACTTGATGGTACAGTTGCGCCCCGATGCAGGCCCCGATCCGAGGTTGCTGGTAGTGACAGTCACAGAAAAGGACATTCATCATTTTAAGAAATGGCCAATCTCTGATGGAGTTTTAGCTCGTGCGATCGCCTCCATAGCGAGTCTCGAACCCGTCGCTATTGGTCTGGATATAATCCGCGATATCCCCTACGAACCAGGAAACGCAGAATTGGCAGCTCAATTCACAAACCCCAAAGTCATCCCGATTACTTTCATCGGCAAATCAGAGTACGATCGCGCTCTACCACCTCCCAACATACCCAAAGCACGGATAGGATTTAACGATTTAGTAATCGATCCAGACGGCATAATTCGCCGGAGCTTGATCTATCGTTCCAACGGACAATCGACTCTCAGCTCATTTGCGCTCCGGCTGGCTTTCAAATATATTGACAGTAAAAAAATTCCTGCAACACTCACAAAAGATCAAGAAATAAAAGCAGGAAACACAGTTTTTTCGCGACTGCGATCGGACTCAGGAGGTTATCAGACAATTGACACTGGAGGCTATCAAATCTTGCTCAATTACCGCTCTCCTGAAAATACCGCAAAAACCGTGACACTCACTCAAGTTTTGGAGGGAAAACTAGACCCCGAATTGGTGAAGGATAAAATAGTGATAATCGGGGTTACAGCCCCAACTACAAAAGATGTCTTTTCTACCCCTTACAGCGCCACTGCTAGCGACAACCGCATGATGCCGGGAGTCTTTATTCATGCAGCGGCAACTAGCCAAATTGTTAACGCAGTTTTAGATGGCAAAAATCTATTTTGGTTTTGGGATGAATGGCAAGAAATGCTGTGGATAGCTGTTTGGGGAGCAGTTGGCGGCTGTTTAGCTTGGCGGCTAGAAAATACGCTCAATTCCATACTCAGCGCGATCGCCCTTGGCGGCATATTGTGGGGATTCACATTTTTTCTATTTACTCAACAGGGGTGGATATCACTGGCCTCACCAACACTAGCATTTGCGATCGCCCCAGGAGTTATCATCACCTACAAGTACCAGCAGTCAAAGCAGCAGCAAGAAATTGTGATGAAATTATTAGGACAGCAAACCTCACCGGCGATCGCCAATGCCCTGTGGAAAGAGCGCGTCCATCTCCTCCAGTCGGGCCTATTGCCGGGGCAAAGACTAACTGCTACAATGATCGTGACTGACTTGCAGGGTTTTAGCACTATTTCCGAAAAATTATCCCCAGAAGTAGTAATGCCTTGGTTAAATGAATATTTATCAGCAATGGCCGAGGAAGTGCAAAAACATCAAGGGGTGATTAATAAATTTACCGGAGATGGAATGCTGGCTGTATTTGGTGTTCCTATCCCCCGCACAACTCTCGAAGAAATTGCCGAAGATGCTCGCCTTGCGGTATCTTGCGCCCTAGCTATAAGTGCGTGGTTACCAGCCCTGAATCAAAGTTGGATCGATCGCGGTTTGCCGTCGGCAAAAATGCGAGTCGGAATTTTTACAGGGCCGATAATGGTGGGCAGTTTGGGAGGCAAAACCCGTTTAGAATATGGAGTAATCGGTGATAGTGTCAATATCGCTTCTCGCCTGGAAAGCTGTGAAAAACATCGGCAAGAGGACACCTGCCGCATTTTAATTGCCGAAGAAACCTTAGTGCACATTCAAGGAAAATTTGAGGTAGAATCTTGGGGAGCTTTACCTTTAAAAGGCAGGGAGCAAAAAGTTAATGTCTATCGCGTCTTGGGAGGAGAAAGATCGTCCAAGTAAAAATAGACAAGATATCTTGCAAACATCATGCAAATCCTAGAAAAAAAATGACTAAATTTACACTAAAATCCCTCGCCTTTAGTTCCATATTGTTGATAGGAGCATTTAATGCTTGCCAATTTGCAAGTCTGGGACAGCCAACGCCAGATAATGTGGGCCAGCCGCGCAATACTGTACCGGGAGGGCCGCGCTTCGCTCAGCCCCGTGAAGATATGGAGCAATCGCCCCCCCGAGCGGGCAGACAGACGCGCGGTAACTGTCGCAACAGCGGGCTTAATCCCATAAATCTCACAGGCTTAGTCCCTGAAAATAAAATCGCACGGACTGTTTCCGAATATCCAACATTCTTTTTCTACTTGCCTCCAACAAAGGCAGAATCAGCAGAATTTATCCTACTAGATCCAAGCGGCAACCAGATTTATAAACAGACTCTCAAAGTTGCTAATTTATCAGGAGTAATCGGCGTTAGTATCCCTGCTAACAACAATGTGCCTCCGTTGGAAGTAGGCAAAAAATACACTTGGAATTTTACAGTGATTTGCGAGGCTGAAGACAGATCTGCCGATCTGCTCGAAACCGGTCGTTTGCTGCGAGTTGAACTCAGTGCAGATATCCGCAGTGAATTAGAAAAGGCAGATCCGCGCCGGAAAACAGCTATTTATGCTGAAAATGGGATTTGGCAAGATGCTCTGAGCAATTTAGCTGCTGCTCGTCGCGATCGCCCTTCGGATACAATGCTGGATGCTGATTGGGAAAGCTTGCTAGATGCAGTGAAATTGACCAAAATTGCCAAACAGCCGATCGTCCAAGTGCAAACTGAGCCAAAACCATAAGCTCTACAGCATTTAAATTTAACTTTTTGGGTGTTGCCAAGATCTCCCACCCCACAAGCATGATACCAAAAATCTTTTGTGGAACGGCCATCTTGGCTGTTCCCAAAAGATTCGCGGACGTTGTTGGGCTTCAGCCCTCTTAGTAACAGTATTCGTAGGGTGCGTCGCCACCAACAATCCCTCAAAAAAATCGACAATTTCACGGCATCGACCTGTAGGAGATTACAGATTAAATTCTAGAGAATTCTTTCAGCTATCTACAAATAGATTTTTCTTGAGTCAATTCCCAAATATCCTCCCATTCCTCCTCCGAAAGCGGCCGCACCTCCAAATCAATATCAAAACAGCGACAAGCCGCCGCACTCAAAGCATCAATTACAGTTGCAATCAAATCATCTCCCCCTTCAGATAGAGGTGATTTCACAGGAATTAATTCCTCCCCAAAAACCTGAGTAAACAAACCAATATCCGGCTGCAAACGCATCGAACCATGCTGCAAAATAGCATCACCACGGCGCAATTGTGCGCTACCAATTAACTTGCAGCCATCAACAGTCACCAAATCTGCACCCGTCGCAGTACCAAAACAATTGGGATTGTGAATGTAACCGCGCCCAGCTTCCCCGTAGTGCAAATCCACACCGATCGCCCGCCAACCTTCAATCAAAAACTCGCATATAGTGTGATAAGCTTTCAGGCGGCTGCTCTCAAATCCCGACGCCACAACTGCATAAGTCAAATCTCCTTGGTGGAGTACAGCGCGCCCACCGCTGGGGCGTCTCACCAACTCCAGAGGCTGTCCCTCCCAAGATAGCTGCTGCCAAAATTCCGGCCACCGCTGCTGGTGGTAGCCCAAGGAAATCGCCGCCGGTGCCCAGGTGTAAAATCGCAGAGTTGGCGGATTTTTCCCCGCTAGATGCTTTTCTAGCAGCCATTTGTCGATCGCCATCTGCACCCTACCAGACGCCGACAGCAGCGGAATTAAACGCCATACAGAATTAGCCATTAGCCCCCATTCCTGAGTTTATACTCAATAAGTTCGCAGGATGTTTTAAAATTAGAAACAGTTTTTTGTGCCTGTCTTTTAATTTGGTGCAAGTTTAACGCCCGCCCGTGCTTTATAAATAATCAGGAAAAATCATCGTACAACCATGAGCAACAGTGTAATTGTCATTAACGACGAAAAATTTGAAACAGAAGTGCTGAAAGCAGAGCAACCAGTGCTTGCCTATTTTTGGGCATCTTGGTGCGGGCCTTGCAAACTCATCGCGCCCTCGATCGACTGGCTGGCTGCCAACTACAGCGACCTAAAAGTGGTTAAAATGGAAATTGACCCCAATCCTGTTACTGTCAAACAGTATAAAGTAGAAGGAGTTCCAGCACTCAGACTGTTTAAAAATGCCGAAGTAGTCCTTTCCCACGAAGGAGCAATTACCAAACAAACATTGATCGGCTTACTAGACGGTCATTTATAAAGTTTTGAGTTTTGAATGTATAAATTTGAGTTATATAATTTTAGTTATAAGTTAATTTATTAATTTATAACTAATAAATTATAACTCTGAATCCTTCAATCTCACTCTACAAATTGTCCCCGCTAAATTGGTAATAATTGATAATATTTAATCCTAGACAAAACAAAAATCAAAAAATAGGTTCGTAGTGAGGACTTCAGTCCGCATCCGTCAGAGGACTGAAGTCCTCACTACGAACCTGATAATCGTTATTTTACCGATCGCAAAAATAATATAATTTACAATTCACAAAAATACTGGTAGCCCATATGAAATTTGCCCAACGTTTAGCACCCCTAAAATTTAATGTATTTGCCGATATGGATCGGGCGAAAGCTCTAGCAAGAGCAGCCGGACAGAATACGATCGACTTATCTCTGGGTTCTTCCGATTTGCCTGCGGCTGCTCACATTACAGATGCGATCGCCAATTCCCTATCAGATCCTAGCACCCACGGCTATTTACTGTTTAACGGCACCCGCTCTTTCCGGGAAGCAGCAGCTTCTTGGTACGAACAAAAATTTGGGATTTCAGTCAATCCCGAAACAGAAGTGCTGCCGTTAATTGGTTCCCAAGAAGGCACGGCGCATATGCCTTTAGCTGTACTCAACCCCGGAGATTTTGCTTTGCTGCTCGATCCGGGCTATCCTTCCCACGCAGGCGGTGTCTATTTGGCGGGCGGTCAAATTTACCCGATGCCTATATTAGCAGAAAATCAGTTTTTGCCAGTCTTTGAAGATATTCCGATGCCCGTCTTGGCTCAGTCGAAGATGATGGTTTTGAGCTATCCTCACAATCCTACAACTGCGATCGCCCCGCTGGCATTTTTTGAGAAAGCAGTGAATTTTTGTCGCCAACACGATCTCGTTTTAGTGCACGATTTCCCCTATGTGGATTTGGTGTTTGACGATTCCCTAGGGGCGGTGGATGGTGCGTGCCCGCCCTCTCGTAAATTGATGGCGCCGTCGATTTTTCAGGCGGATAGAGATAAGAGTGTGGCGATCGAGTTTTTCACCCTATCAAAATCCTACAGTATGGGAGGCTTTCGAGTTGGATATGCGATCGGCAATCCCGAACTAATTACAGCCCTGCGACAAGTAAAAGCCGCAGTAGACTTCAACCAATATCTAGGGATTTTGAACGGAGCCAGCGCGGCATTAACGGGGCCTCAAGATACCGTCACCACCAGCGTCGAAACCTTCAGAAAGCGCCGGGATGTCTTTGTAAGTGCGCTAAGGGCGATCGGCTGGGAAGTACCCGTACCCCCCGCCACGATGTACGTTTGGGCGAAACTACCAGCACCTTGGGCCTCGGATTCGGTGAAATTTTGCACTCAGCTAGTACAGAGTACAGGAGTCGCAGCTTCCCCCGGCGCCGGTTTCGGGAAATCAGGAGAAGGCTACGTGCGATTTGCCTTAGTTGAGTCACCTGAAATTTTGGAAGCAGCAGTTAGAAAAATTGCGGAATTTCTCAGTTAATTGCTCAATTAAAAAGATTGCATTCAAGCACTCTCCTCTCTTGAGATTATCTGCGTTTATCTGCGGTTGATTTATCAATCCAAGATTTATGGAATCATATCGTGCCGGCTCACTCAATTAACCGCAGTAAGATTCGTTCGTAGTGCGGACTTCAGTCCGCAGCCTGAGTATAAGTAGATTAAAAAAACGAAAAATTACCAATTCTTAAAAGTAGGCATACTTCTGGGAATCGGTATAAGTTCAAACTGCTATAACTTAGGCACACCTAATCAGAAACCGGGTTTTTCACAAAAAAACTTCGTTACCAGAAATAATTGGTTGAAAGCCTCTGGGTTTTAGGGATAAATTAAAATCAGACGGTTCATTACTCAAATCCTCTTCCTTCCAGGTAGAGGTTGCTGTCAACTGTCAACTGTCAACTGTCAACTGTCAACTGAATGAAAGCCCATGAAAACAGTAAAAACCCAGTTTCCAGAAGTCGGAATCAGTAAGTCTTCTATCGCTATCTCTACCTAAAGGAATAGATATTTACAAGCAATATCTGTCACAATTTATGTTGAAATGTTAAGGTGAGACATCTTGGGAATTGCCAGTTCCGCTCACCCACTCTAAAAATCCTTGAAATGAATTCTGTCGGGGTAGCGATTGTTCTGTAGCTGCGATCGCACATCCCAAAAATACCACGCTTCCCAAAATTGCCAGTAGCGGAAAATGCTTGCCCAGCCCAAAGTCGCGCTGAAGGCGAGCTAACGGCCTGCTCTCGCGCCTGAGCATCTTTCCCACCGTCAGTTGTTTGAGACTAAAAGGATCGCGGACAAAATGGCCGCTCCAGCTAATTACCATATGAGAATGGCAGTGGGGACAGGTGAATAGTCCGCTGACCATTCCGACTGGGCCCACGACGCTGGAACGGTTGCAAATCGGGCAAGTGACAGAATGAGTGTTATAGGTGGGAGCGTTCATAACTGCTTTTCTTGAGTAAAAAACCAACAACCAATTGAGAGCCTGCGTTAACGCCTAGGGCATATACCTTCATAGGCACTTTATCCTTAATTCCTAGTTTACAGCGGCGATCGGGTCGATCGGAGCTCACTGCTTGGGAAAACTTTCAAATTGCCAATCTCGCAACGAGTGCAAATCGGGAACACAGGTGAGATTGTATTGCAGGGGAGTAACGGTAATTTTATTGTCGCGAATAGCTTGTACGTCTGTAGGAATATCATGCCACACTGCCGATTCGGAGGTTTCTTCCACATCTTCTAACAATTCCCCAGCCAGCCAATAATAAGTTTTGCCGCGCGGATCAGTGCGCTTTTGAAATATGTCGAAATAGCGGCGAATGCCTTGACGGGCGATCGCAACTCCGGTAATTTCTGCTTGTGAGACTGCTGGTATGTTGACATTCAACAGTGTCGGTTTGGGCATTGGCTGTTTTTCCAACTGTCGTAGCAAGGTGACAGCAAAATCCACCGCCGGCCCAAATTCCTGCGAAGTATAGCTGGCGAGACTGAAAGCAATGCTGGGAATGCCTTCCATAATTCCTTCCATTGCAGCCGAAACCGTCCCCGAACAGATAATGTCCGTGCCTAAATTCGGCCCGTGGTTGACGCCGGAAAGGACAAAATCGGGCGGTTTGTCAACTAAAGCCCACAAAGCTAGTTTGACGCAGTCGGCGGGAGTACCCGAGCAAGCCCAAGCTTTGACGGCGGGATCGAAAACAGATTCGATAATTTCGGCGCGAATGGGTTGGTGCAATGTGAGGCCGTGTCCGGTAGCGGAGCGCTCTCTGTCGGGACAAACAACGCTCACAGAGTGGCCGGCGGCGGCGAGAGCGTTGGCGAGGCTGCGGATGCCTTGTGCAAAGATGCCGTCGTCGTTGCTAATTAAAAGTTTCATTGAAATTGTTAGAGGCCTGATAATAATCTTAAACTAGATTCAAGTATGGCGATCGGTTTCACCTGCAATTATCTATTACCTAATTACATATTAAGCAGCCATCAATCTAAAATCTAAAATCTACAAGTCAGTCGATCCAAAATTGCGCTACACTCAGCTTGGCCCAAAACTGCCATCAATCTAAAATCTAAAATCTAAAATCTAAAATCAAAATGACTGTCCAGCTCAGCGACATTGAAACTCAACTAGAAACCCTGGGCCAAGAGTCCAAAAGTGCGATCGCAACTGCGAATACCCTCGAACAACTCGAACAGTTGCGCCTTGGCTACCTAGGCAAAAAAGGTCAACTCTCTCAAATTTTAGGCATGATGGGCAAACTTTCGGCAGACCAGCGGCCAAAAGTAGGCGCGATCGCCAATACTGTAAAAGAAGCCCTACAAGCCGACTTAGAAGACAAGCGCGCCGCTCTCCAAGCCGCCCAAATCCAGGCCAAATTAGCCTCAGAAACCCTTGATGTTACCATGCCGGGGATTTTTCGCCCTCAAGGTCGAATTCACCCCTTAAACGCCGTCATAGACCGCGCTCTCGATATTTTTGTCGGCCTCGGCTACACCGTCGCCAACGGCCCGGAAATGGAAACAGATTATTACAACTTCGAGGCGCTCAACACTCCACCCGACCACCCGGCGCGGGATATGCAAGATACATTTTACCTGCCGGGTGGGGACTTGCTGCGGACTCAGACATCATCGGTGCAAATTCGCTACATGGAACAGCACAAACCGCCGATTCGGATTGTCTCTCCCGGCCGCGTTTACCGCCGCGATACTGTTGATGCTACTCACGCGGCAGTTTTCCACCAAATTGAACTTTTAGCTATTGGTGAAAATCTGACATTTACTGACTTGAAAGGCACAATTAAAGAGTTTTTGCGCCAAATGTTCGGGCAAGATTTGCCGATTCGTTTCCGCACGAGTTACTTTCCGTTTACAGAACCTTCTGCTGAAGTTGATTTGCAGTGGAACGGCAAATGGCTGGAAGTTTTGGGCTGCGGTACAGTAGATCCTAATGTTCTTAAAGGAGTCGGTTTAGATCCAGAAAAGTATACTGGGTTTGCAGCCGGTTTTGGGGTAGAGCGGTTTGCTATGGTACTTTATGAAATTGACGACATTCGCCGGGTTTATGCTAGCGATTTACGATTTTTGCGGCAGTTTTAAGTAGTGGCTTGAGGTCGGTTTTACTCTGAAGGTACGTTGTTGCGCTTCAGCGCTCTTTATAAGATTAGCAAAGAGCGCCCAAGCGCAACTACGTACCTAATTTGTTTGACAACAATAAAACCGCCCTAGATTTTACTCTGACTGTAGGGCTTTTGGTTAATGTAGATATGTTTTGAGTTTCGATCGAGCAGACAAGGCGAAAAAACCTAATATCCTGTCCGAATAGATCGAGCGTCGTAAGCTTGGTTTGTAATGATGACTAAAGTCCTCGGGAAAAGAAGGACTAAAGTCCTCACTACAAACCTGGGAAAAGAAGGACTAAAGTCCTCACTACAAACCTGGGAAAAGAAGGACTAAAGTCCTCACTACAAACCTGGGAAAAGAAGGACTAAAGTCCTCACTACAAACCTGGGAAAAGAAGGACTAAAGTTCTCACTACAAACCTGGGAAAAGAAGGACTAAAGTCCTCACTACAAACCTGGGAAAAGAAGGACTAAAGTCCTCACTACAAACCTGCTCGATCGACTTTAGCAGTATTTCTCTTGGCTGTTTCCTTCGCTTCCTTCACCTTCTGCGATGCAAATACTAGACAAGTCTAGACACTTGCTTTTTGCTTCATCGGGAGGATGGGAAGGGTAGAGTTCGCTCTCAAACTGTCTACTGTTACTTGTCTACTGTCAACTGTTGAAAGCAGCTTAATTTTTCCTCGCTTAAATCTTAGGCTGCATTAATTTATACAAATAAAAATTGACTTGCAGGCAGTATTCTGTTATGTACAGCATTTTCATGGAAGACAAATCGCTTTTTTTGCTATATTGACCAGCAATAAAGATAATGGTTTTGATTAGATTGAGGAGTTGAACGGATGAAAAACTTGAATTGCTGGAACAAACCCGCTGCATTGCTGGGCGCGATCGCCATTGTAGCCGGAAGTGTGCAGGCTCAGGCGATCGGTGTTGCCACCTCACCAGCATCCACTACCAGTCAGGATGCTGAAAAAATTTCCTTTGAAGACAGCGCCACCTTTCAAATCGCCCAAGCTGACACGCTTTGCCGCAAAGTAACTCCCAAAGAAGGTTTGACAGTTCGCCAGAACCCAGATCCCAAATCCGCGAGAGTTGGCGGTGTAGCCATGAATACTCAGGTAACGCTGTTCCAAGGTGCTACTTCTGTTAAAGCCTCCGACGGCCGCCTCTGGATTCAAATTACCGCTCCCGTAAAAGGGTATATAGCTACCGGATACCCGAACAATGAGGCTAATTTAGCTTCGTGCACAGTTAGTCAAGCACCGGCACCAAGTCCAGCACCAGCACCAGCACCAGCACCGGCACCGGCACCGGCACCGGCACCAGCACCAGCACCTGCACCAGCACCTGCACCAGCACCTGCACCTGCACCTGCACCAGCACCTGCGCCAGCGCCAGCACCGGCACCGGCACCTGCACCAGCACCAGCGCCAGCACCTGCACCAGCGCCAACACCTGCACCAGCGCCAACACCAGCACCTGCAGCAACACCAGCGCCAGCAGCAACACCAGCACCTGCAACGGGCCCCGTCAGCCTCTGCCGCCAAGTAGAACCTCGGGTAGCACCGAAAGGTTTAGCTATTCGTGCGGAGCCTTCAAAGACTGCGACAGTTAAAGGCGGCGTACCTGCTAACGGTCAAGTAACGCTTGTGCCGAATTTCCAGTTAGTCAAAGATAAGAATGGAGAAAACCGCAATTGGGTTGAGATTTCAGCCCCAGTTCCCGGATTCATCTCGGCTGGAAACTTGATCATGTGCAAGTAAACTTCTGAGTTCTATCAGATCGAATTTGGTTTGTAGTGAGGACTTTAGCCCACATTCAAGAAGGACTAAAGTCCTTACTACAAACCTTGCTACAGTCGAGTTTTAGATTATTAAAAATTATCGAAACGCCACAGAAATTGTAAGTTGCTGTGGCGTTTTCTTATGAGAATAGGGTAATTTCGCGACCAATTATAACCCAATACGGTTTACTTAACGCTTTTGATGAATTTCATCTGACGATTTTTGGATTATAAAGAGGTGAAGTAGATATTAAGAAGATTTTACCGCAGAGAACACAGAGAACACAGAGAGGGGAGGGATAAAAGGTTTTTTTCCAAAACCCTCGCAATACTCTTGCCTCTGCGCCCTCTGCGCCCTCTGCGCCCTCTGTGGTTCAAAACTCTTCTGTTGATGGAGTGGATTGTATTTCAATACGGTTTACTTAATGCTTTTGATGAATTTCATCTGACGATTTTCTGGCAATATAGCCATTTTGGGCAAGTCAGATTTTTAGTAAACCGTATTGAATTATAACCCTAAGAAGGCAAGATAATTGATGATAGGAAATCCGAGGAGCCGATCGCCCCATTAATCCCTACCAGATTCGCTAAAACCCGATCGCTTCCTGCGACTCGCAGCAACGTACCTTCGGGAGTGGTGCTCAATTGCAACTCCTGAAAACTCAGGCCAATCAAAATAAACTTATCGACACCGGCCTCAAAACCGATCGCAGTATCAGTACCACTGTCAGCACCCAAGACAAATCGATCGCTCCCAATGCCTCCGATTAAAGTATCGTCGCCCAAGCCACCAAACAGCCAGTCATCGCCATCACCTCCATTGAGCAAATCGTTATCCTTACCGCCAATTAGGGTATCGCTGCCAGCATCTCCATTCAGGGTATCTTCCCCTTCATTGCCGTAGAGCAAATCGTCGCCAGCGCCGCCATTGATGCAGTCTTGCTGGTCGTTTGCGCCCACCGAGACAGCCCGGTTATCCGAGCGATCGCCATAAATGGTATCGTTGCCCTCGCCACCGCAGAGCTCATCGCCCCCGTCACCGCCGTAAATCTTGTCGTTGCCAAGATCTCCGTGAATGAGATCGTTATCTTTACCGCCGTAAATGCTGTCATCGCCTTCACCGCCACTGATAGTATCGTCAGCTTCATCGCCGAAGAGTACGTCAGCACCGATGTTGCCAAAAAGCAAGTCCCGGCCGTTGACATCTCGAGCTCGACTGCGAGCGCCACCGTATATCGTGTCATCGCCGCTGTCGCCGACAAGGGTATCGGAGCCTAATTCGCCCCAAATCAAGTCATTCTCTTTGCCGCCCCAAACGCAATCATTGCCTTTGCCTGCTTGCACGGTGTCATTGCCGTTACCGCCTCCGATGATGTCGTTGCCGCTGTCGCCAAAGATTAAATCTCCTTCGCTATCACCGTTAACTGAGTTGGAACCGCCTTTGTCACCTAGCAGAGTATCGTTGCCTGCACCGCCGTAGAGGGTATCAGAGCCTAATTGACCGTAGATCAGGTCATTGCCTTTACCTCCGTAAGCGCGATCGTTACCTTTGCCTGCAACCAGGGTATCGCTGGCTTCTTGGCCGCTGAGGAAGTCGTCGCCGTCGCCTCCATAGAGCAAGTCGCGTCCCTGGGAATCGAAGTCTGTGTTGCCGATGAAACCGCCAAACAAGGTGTCATTGCCGGTGCCGCCAATCAAGGTGTCATTGCCGATTTGACCCCCCATCAGGTCATTTTCTTTGCCTCCAAGGGCAAGATCGTTACCTTTACCGGCATAGATGGTATCGTCGCCTTCGTTGCCGTTAATGATGTCTGCGCCGTTACCTCCGAAGATCGAATCGCCATTGTCCGCAGCGCTGCTAGAGTTATCGCGGCCGTTATCTCCCAAAATCGTATCGCCGCCTTCATCTCCAAACAGGGTGTCAGAGCCTAAGTCGCCTGCAATCCAGTCGTTCTGCTTGCCCGCACGGATGATATCGTTGCCCTCGCCGCCGTAAGCAATATCCGTGTCAGTGTCTGCAAAAATCCTGTCATTGCCTTCATTGCCGTAAATTTCGTCGGCGCCGTCTTTGCCCAAAATCGTATCGTTGCCTCGCAAGCCGATGATTTTTTGGTTGCCTTTGTTGTCTGCGATCGAGTCATTGCCGTCTGTACCTTTGGTGGTTTGTCCCTCTCCCAGTTGCGAAGTTGGTCGGACAAATCGAACTCCGGGCGCTGGTGGTGGCGGTGCAAAGTTAATTCCTGGTTTGTCTGCGATGGGTTCGCACAGACAGTCGGTATCTGGTTCGGCGATCGGATTTGATATTGGGGTTGGTGTTGGCACCACTTGCCCCAAGATCGCGGCCACAGTAGCGGTAGCGGGACTGATACCGCCGCGATCGTCTGTAGCGCTGTAGCTGAAAGTGGCTCCCGTAAAACTTCCTGTGGTTTGGAAAAATAATTGCTCAATTTGTGCCGGAGTTAGAACTTGGCCGGGTGTGACGCGAACGCCGCCGTTGGCTGGATCTCCTAAAAATAGAACTCCTTGGTTGGCTGGGGGCAGGGTGTTAATGGTGTAAGAGGCGATCGACCCGTCGGGGTCGCTGCCTCCCAATCCCGGAACCTGGGCGCTGCGGCCCGGAGCAATGCTGAAGTTAGCATTGTTCACCAATGGCGGTAAGTTGGTCGTCGGGCGAATCGCAGCAACAGTAGCGGTGCCGGGACTAATCAGGCCGCGGTTGTCGGTGGCGCTGTAGGTGAAATTGGCTCCCGTAAAGTCGCCCGTCGTTTGGAAAAATAGTTGCTGAATCTGTTCGGGAGTGAGAATTTCACCGGGTGCGATCGCTATGCCACCGTTAGCAGGATCTCCTAAAAACAGTGTTCCTTGGTTGGCCGGTGGCAAAGTGTTGATTGTGAAAGAGGCGATCGTCCCGTCGGGGTCAATTCCTCCCAATCCTGGAACCCGCACGCTGTTGTTGGGCGGAATGTTGAAGTTGACATTTATGCCAACTGGAGGTTGGTTGAGAACAATTGGCGCCGGAGTCGGAGTTGGAGTTGGAGTCGGTGCCGGAGCTGGAGCTATGGCAGCAACTGTAGCATTAGCGGGACTGGTAGCACCGCGATCGTCCGTAGCGCTGTAGTTGAAATTCGCTCCTGTAAAGTTGGCAGTCGTTTGCAAAAATATTTGCTGAAGCTGTGCGGGAGTCAGAACTTGGCCTGGTGTGACGCGAATGCCACCGTTTGCCGGATCTCCTAAAAATAGAACTGCTTGGTTGGCCGGTGGCAAAGTGTCGATCGTGTAAGAGGCGATCGTCCCGTCGGGGTCGGTTCCTCCCAATCCCGTGACTAACCTGCTACTGTTGGGCGGAGTGCTGAAGTTGACATTTGTGGCAACTGGCGGTTGGTTCGGCACCGGAACCAAAGCGGTAACTGTAGCATTGGCGGGACTGGTGGCGCCTTGATTGTCGGTGGCGCTGTAGGTAAAATTGGCTCCCGTAAAGCTGCCCGTCGTTTGGAAAAATATTTGTTGAATCTGTGCCGGAGTCAGAACTTGACCGGGTGTGAGTCGAACGCCTCCGTTGGCCGGATCTCCTAAAAATACCTGTCCTTGGTCTGCTGGTGGCAGGCTGTTGATAGTGAAAGAGACGATCGTCCCGTCGGAATCTGTTCCTCCCAATCCCGGAACTCGCGGGCTGGTGTTGGGGGGAACAGTGAAGTTGACATTTGTGGCAACTGGCGGCTGGTTGGGAGGTGGCACTGGTGCAGGAGTCGGTGTTGGCACTGGTGCAGGAGTCGGTGTCGGCACTGGTGCAGGAGTTGGTGTTGGCACTGGTGCAGGAGTCGGTGTTGGCACTGGTGCAGGAGTCGGTGTTGGCACTGGTGCAGGAGTTGGTGTTGGCACCGGCAGGGGGATAGCCGCTACCGCAAGTGTAGCGGCATTGGTGGCGCCGCCGTTGTCGGTGGCGGTATAGCTGAAGTTGATTCCCGTAAAACTACCTGTGGCTTGGAAAAATAGTTGCTGAATCTGTGCCGGAGTTAAAATTTGACCTGGTGTCACCGCTACGCCTCCGCTGGCGGGATTGCCTAAAAATAGCTGCCCTTGAGAGACAGGTGGCACGGTGTTAATCGTAAAAGAGGCGATCGTCCCGTCGGAGTCCGTGCCTCCCAATCCGGTCAATAAAGCGGTGCTGCTGGGCTGCTGGCTGCTGTTGACAGGATTGGCAACCGGAGGTTTGTTGACCGGTGCGGGTGTTGGCGATGGTACTGGAATGGCGGCGGCAACGCTAGCGCTGGCGGGGGTGGTAGCGCCTTGATTGTCGGTGGCGCTGTAGCTGAAGTTGGCTGCGGTAAAAGTGCCTGTAGATTGGAAAAATAATTGATTGATTTGAGCGGGCGTGAGAATTTGACCTGCGGTGACGGCAATTCCCCCAGAGGCGGGATTGCCTAAAAATAGCACCCCTTGAGCGACTGTCGGCAGGGTGTTGATTGTGTAGGAGGCGATCGTTCCGTCGGGGTCGGTTGCTCCGAGTCCGACAATGTTGGCTGTGCTGTTCGGAGGTAGGCTGATGTTGGCGTTGTTGGCTACAGGAGGTTTGTTGGGTGTCGGCAGTACCGCAGAGACGGTAGCGGTGCCGGGACTGGTGAGGCCGAGATTGTCGGTAGCGCTGTAGGTGAAGTTCGCTCCGGCAAAGGAGTTGGTCGCTTGGAAAAATAATTGATTGATTTGAGTGGGTGTGAGAGTTTGACCCGCTGTGACGGCAATTCCCCCAGACGCGGGATTGCCCAGAAACAGGGTTCCTTGGGCTGCTGGCGGTAGGGTGTTGATGGTGAAGGAGGCGATCGTCCCGTCGGGATCTGTGCCTCCCAATCCGGTCAGTAAAACGGTGCTGCTGGGTGCGATCGCGCTGTTGGCGTTATTGGCTACCGGAGGTTGGTTCGCGGGAACGATCGCAGTTGTCACTTGAGCGTTCGCAGCCGTACCGTTGTTGTTGTCACTGTTGGGGTCGGCGGTGGCGGCAGTGCTTCTGGCAGTGTTGACAACGCTACCGCTGGCAGGAGCAACAACGCTGACAGTGCGGGTAATGGCGTTGGCTGCCCCGCTTGCCAAACTTGCGATCGCCGGGAAAGTGACAACACCTGTGGCAGGGTTGTAACTGCCACCGTTGGAAGCTGTCACTCCCGTTAACCCCAGAGGCAGAGTATCGGTGATGACGACGTTGGTGGCGCTGGAAGGGCCGGCGTTTTGGGCGGTGATGGTATAAGTGGCAGTGGCTCCCGGTGCGATCGATGCCGGGCCTGCTTTGGTGGTAACTACGTCGGCGCTGGCAGTGATGGTGGTGGTGACTTGCGCGTTTGCAGCCGTGCCGTTGTTGTTGGCAGTATTGGGATCGGGGGTGTCGGAGGTGCTTCTGGCGGTGTTGGCGACTGTGCCGCCCGCGGGCGCTGGAAAGCTGACAGTGCGGGTGACGGCGTTGGCTGCCCCGCTTGCCAAACTTGCGATCGCCGTCCAGGTGACAATACCTGTGGCAGGGTTGTAAGTGCCACCGTTGGAGGCTGTCACTCCGGTTAAGCCCACAGGCAGGGTATCGGTGATGGAAACGTTGGCGGCAGACGAAGGGCCGGCATTTTGGGCGGTGATGGTATAAGTGGCAGTGGCTCCGGGCGTGACAGATGCCGGGCCAGTTTTGGTGGTAACTACGTCGGCGCTGCTTGTTATCGTGGTGCTGACTTGAGCGATCGCAGCCGTGCCGTTGTTGTTGGCACTATTGGGATCGGGAGTTTCGGCTGTACTCCTGGCAATGTCGATGACAGTGCCGGTATTTGGGGTACTGAAGCTGACTGTGCGGCTGACGGCGTTAGCGGCACCGATGCCCAAAGTTGCGATCGCCGGAAAAGTGACAACACCTGTGGCAGGATTGTAACTGCCTCCGTCGGAGGCTGTCACTCCGGTTAAACCTGCCGGCAAAGCATCTGTTACCGTGACGTTGGTAGCGCTGCTCGGCCCGCTGTTTTGTGAGGTAATTGTATAGGTGACTGTCGATCCAGCCACGGCTGTTGTCGGGCCTGTTTTTGAGGTGATGATGTCGGCTGTAGCCGCTACGATCGCAGTTGTAGCTTTAGATACTGCCCCTTCACCGCTGTTGTTAATCAGGTTGGGATCGAAAGTGCTGCTGCTGCTAAATGCCAGGTTAGTTACCGATCCGATTGTGGCAGGTGCAGTCACGGTAATACTGCGGGTAACGCTGGCACCGTTAGCCAGAGTCGAAATCACTGGCCAACTGACACTCCGCGTTGTCGGGTTAAAAATCCCACCATTATCGGCGCTGCTGAAAGTTAAGCCCGGAGGCAGGGGATCTTGAATCAGGACGTTGGTAGCGCTGCTCGGCCCGTTATTGGTGGAAGTAATGGTGTAAGTAATACTGCTGTTGGGTAGGGCAAATGCGGGGCCAGTTTTAACCGTGGCAATGTCGGCGGAGATTGTAGGTGCTGTGACAGTTTCAACGCTGAGATTGCGAATTTCGTGAATGTTGGTCGCCGATCCTGTAGAACTAGCAAAACCAAATTTGAAAGTGGGCGGAATTGTGCCATTCACAGCAGCCAAATCGGGGATGTCGATCGCACTTTCGCCCGGGCCGTTAAATAAGTTGTCGCCGTTTAAGTCGATGTTAACGAAAAAACGGCTGGGTATTGCGGGAGTAGACGGTTGTAAAGTAATTTGAACTCTTTTTCTGGCAAGAGTGCGATCGGTAACGGTAGGATTATCTATGCCGCCGGGAATTACATTGTTAGTTAAAAACTGATATCCTCCGGTTTGGCTGCCTCTAATTCCTACCGCATCAGGTATCGATCCCGGGCCACCTAAACGCCCTTCACTCGGATCTGAAAAATTGCCATATTCGTCAAATCCAACACCTAAATAACCTCCGACAATCCCCGGTATACCAGAACTGTTGTTGGGAGCATAACCGAGAGAACCGCCGAATCCACCTGCTTGAGTTGGTGTAGCAGCCCCGTCAATTAAGAAGAAACTAATGCCGTCGGCACCGGTGCCGTCATAGGCAAATAAATCAAAGGCAACTCTGATGCCGTCAGTCGAAGAAATTGGGTTGTTGTAGATGACAAAAGCTGCTTGGTTGTTCGCATTCGATGTTAATCTTAAAGCGCCACTGCCCGGAGGATCGCCCAGCCCTAAACTGGGAATGATGCCGGGGCCGCTACCTGCGGTTAATCCCGGTTGAATTGCACCGCCGCTAGTTCCGTAGATCCAAGGCCCTAATGCTGTGGGATTTTGAAAGCTTTCGGTAACTAATGTTCCGAGGACATGATTGTAGGTTTTTAAGACTTCTGGTTTAAAGGCTAGTTCGGCATCGATTTGTCCTGTGGTAATTTCTAATTCCCAGTCGCCGCCTAGTGCCGCACTCCCAGTTAAGTTGTTAGAAGCAGCAATATTTGCTCCAGTTAATTCGCTGAGTTTTTGTATGAATTTAATGCCCGATTCGCCGACAGCTACGTTACATCCATAAAGTAAAATGCTACCGGGTTTGTTAAGGGCTTTTCCCCACTGCTGCAATTGACTGCTGTAGGTTTCTAGGTTATCAATATTCAGTTCTGTCCGACCGATTTCTACTGCTGCTTCTCGGCCGTGAGAAACTACGTGCAGGCTGTTGATGCTGTGGTAATGCCCCAAAAATTCGGTGATTTGTGCGATCGCATCTCTGGTTGGATCGAGCACCAATACTTCGCTTCCGGGTTTGACTCCACGGATCAATTCCTCGTAGTTTTCTACTCGGGAGTCAACAACGACTAGATATGTTTTCGATTCTAGATACGCTGTAGAGTTTGCTGGCTTAAAAAATAAGTTGTTGGTAGTGGTAATATTAGTAGATTTGCGTATTTTTACGGCTGACACATTCGACGTATTGGGGCTCGTTTTCATAGTTCGCTGATTTAGTTACTTAGTTTTAAGCTACCCCCTTTGAGAACATTCGATATACACGGAAATATAAATTTACCGTAAATTATATTTACGAAATAAATTAAACACTTACGTGTTTTGTTGAAGTTAAGATGTGAGGGAAGGATTGGATAGAGAATGCTGTATCACCTTCGCGCATTGGCCTAGGTAATAAATCACTACACCCTTAGATATGCAAGCATTATCTGGTTTTGATTGCGCCAGTCAAGTATTTTTTTTTGAAAATAAGTTATCCCAGAACCTTGAGATTGCGATCGGCACTTACTTACGTATTGCTGACAAAAAGGCAGTGATTCCGGTAACGGGATGCTTCTCAGTACAGTTGGGAGTGTAATTTTTTCTGAAATCTTGACCGTAAATCCACTGAAAAAAACGTTTCCGAGAATTAGAAAATTTTTTGATTGTAGCTTGGATTTACTACTTGTGGGAGTTGACATTGCCACGAACTTTACTTAATAGGGTTTCATCTCTAAAAAGCTCAGAACCAAGGCTAAACCATACAAAAAGTTACAGAATGTCAGGCAAATTAAGACAAGTGGGAGTTGACAAGTTACACTAATTTATGCTGTAGCGATCGATCTCCGCAGCCACAGGCCATGAAACGATCGCACGATTTCCACATTGAACACCAGGTTAGCAGCAAAAGATGTGTCAGATCATACCATCAGGTAAGTGGTGTTCACCAGCAGTTGAAGAGAGGAGTGCGGGTGCGCGCCTAGGGAATAGGCGCACCCAATCCCGCGCTGGTTAAACGTTAATATCTAGTTCGCGCACCAAAAAAGCCCATTCATCTGCCAATTCTTCAATGACTTTAGCGGTAGGTTTGCCACCCCCATGTCCCGCTTTTGTTTCGATGCGAATTAACACCGGTTTTTCGCCTGCGTGCGTTGCTTGCAAAGCCGAAGCAAACTTGAAACTGTGGGCTGGAACCACTCTATCGTCATGATCCGCAGTTGTAATCATTGTCGCCGGATAAGCAGTTCCCGCTTTCAGATTGTGCAGCGGAGAATAGGCGTGAATCGCCCGAAATTCTGCGGAATTTTCCGACGAACCATATTCAGGAACCCAAGCATGACCAATGGTAAATTTGTGGAAGCGCAACATATCTAGGACGCCGACGGCGGGCAATGCTGCACCGAACAATTCTGGTCGCTGAGTCATGCAAGCCCCCACCAATAAGCCGCCGTTGCTGCCACCTGCGATCGCCAATTTAGCAGGTTTGGTATACTTATTCTCGATCAACCATTCCGCAGCGCTGATAAAGTCATCAAACACATTTTGTTTGTTCAACTTTGTCCCAGCTTGGTGCCACGATTCGCCGTACTCGCCACCACCCCGCAAACAAGCTGTCACATAAACTCCGCCCATCTCCAACCAAACCAGCCTGCTAAGAGAAAAACTTGGAGTCAGCGAGATAGAAAAACCACCATAACCATACAGATAAGTGGGGTTATTGCCATCTAGCTGCAAGCCTTTTTTGTGCGTGACAAACATCGGTACTTGCGTACCGTCTTTGCTGGGATAAAATATTTGTTTTGTCTCGTAATCCTCTGGATTAAAATCAACCTTTGGCTGCCGATAAACGCTACTTTCATCCGTCAGCATATTGTAACGGTAGATTGTGTTCGGAGTCGTGAAGCTGGTGTAAGCATAAAAGGTTTCGGTGTCGTGCCGCTTGCCGCCAAAACCTCCTGCAGAACCAATTCCCGGCAAGGCTACTTCTCGCGCAAAAGAGCCATCTAAGTTGAAGATTTTAATCTGAGTGTAGGCGTCTTTCAGGTAAGAAGCGACAAATTGATTGTTGAGAAGGCCAATGCCTCCGAGGGTTTCGGCTGCTTCGGGGATGATTTCGGTGAATTTCCCTTGACTGTCATCGGCAGCGAGGGATGAGGGAGGAGGGTTGTTAGTGTCGATCGCAATTACGCGGCCCAGCGGTGCATTCAAGTCGGTTTGAAACCAGAACAATGAGCCTTCATTATCAATGAAACTGTACTCAGCCTCGAATTTGTTAATGAGTTCGACAATGCTTGATTCCGGCGCGGTTAAATCCTTGTAAAAAATCAGGTTTTGCGGGTCAGTGCCGAGCCAGACTGATATAATCAAATACTTGCCGTCTTCCGTAACACCACCGCTAAATCCCCATTCTTTTTGGTCAGGGCGATCGCAAATTAATACATCTTCAGATTGCGGAGTGCCGAGCTTGTGATAGAATAGCTTTTGGTAATAGTTGACATCTTCGAGTTTGGTTTTTTCGTTGGGTTCATCGTAGCGGCTGTAAAAAAAACCTTTACCGTCGTGAGTCCAGGCTGCACCTGAGAATTTCAGCCACTTTAAATGGTCTGATAAATCTTCCCCAGTTTCCACATCGCGAACTTTCCATTCCTGCCAATCCGAGCCAGAAATTGACAAACCGTAGGCCATAAGTTGGCCGTCTTCGCTGAGAGCTATGCCGCCGAGAGCAACGGTTCCGTCTTCTGAGAGAGTGTTCGGGTCAATTAATACTTTTGGTTCGCCGTCGAGAGATGTTAAAGTGTAGAGTACGGATTGATTTTGCAGACCGTCATTCTTGTAGTAAAAATAGCGATCGCCCTGTTTAAAAGGTATGCCGTATTTCTCGTAATCCCACAGTTTAGTCAGGCGCTGTTTGATTTTTTCCCGCGCCGGAATTTGGCTGAGGTAGCCGAAAGTGACTGCGTTTTGAGCTTCCACCCAGGCTTGAGTTTCCTCTGAATCCGGGTCTTCCAGCCACCTGTAGGGGTCGGATACTTGGACGCCGTGGTAATCGTCTGTTTGCTCGGCTTTGCGGGTTGTGGGGTAGCTTAAAGGGCGATCGAATTGAGTCATATTTTTCACTCTCAGTAACTTTATTCAGTTTAACCTTTTTTACAAAATTGTCATTGCGAACCTCAATAAAGCAATCGCACTTTCTTCTCTCCCATCTTCCTACCCTTCGGGAACGGCTTCGCCGAACGTGTTCTTAGCGTCTTCGCGGTTCATTTCTCTTCTATTTCAATTCACCTAATCCAATTCCCTCCTTCCTTCCAAAGCGCGAGCCAAAGTTACCTCATCCGCATATTCCAAATCTCCCCCCATCGGTAAACCAAAAGCTATTCGCGTAACCTTAGTAAAAGGTTTCAATAAATGACCGATATAAAGAGTAGTAGTTTCGCCTTCCACGCTAGGACTAATCGCAATAATAACTTCACTAATCTTTTGCTGGCTGACGCGGCGGACTAATGGCTGAATGTTCAATTGTTCCGGGCCAATTCCATCCATCGGCGAGATCACGCCGCCGACAACATGATATTTGCCGATGTATTCCCGCGTTTTTTCTAAGGCGATTACATCGCGGGATTCTGACACAACACAAATAGTAGAACTGTCCCGGTTAGTGTTGCGGCAAATTTCGCAAACAGGTTCAGCGGATAAGTGAAAGCATACTTTGCAGAAACCGACTTGTTTTTTGGCATCAATCAATGATTGAGCTAGGGCTTGCACGTCTTCTTCCGGTCGTTTTAAAATGTGCAAAGCCAGCCGCTGTGCCGTTTTTGGCCCGACTCCGGGTAAGCGCTGCAATTGTTCGATCAAACGGGCTAAGGGTCTAGTATACATAAATTAGTTGACAGTTGACAGTTGACAGTTGACAGTTTAAAGAAGGAAGAAGTTGTGGCGTTGCTGAATCAAGGTATGAATGCTCCAGGAATGGGAATATCGTCAAACTTCAAGTAATGTATTAATAATTTAATAGAATGCTTGAGCATTTCCTCACATTTAGAATAACAAAGAGTCTTGC